>CAJXYJ010000066.1 GCA_913063255.1 uncultured Flavobacteriales bacterium
AATCTTTGGAATTATAAATTTACTTGGAACCCTAGAAATGTAGTACTCGCTGGTCAAGGTGGTGCTGCCGAATTTATTCAGGAAGGAAAATATAAATACATTCCATATAATAGACTTTTTAGAAGAACTGAAATTATTGAAATTGATGGCTATGGGAAATTTGAAGTCTATGCCAATAGAAATTCCTTAAAATATCAATCTGTTTATAAACTTGAAGATATCCTTACCTTATACCGAGGAACAATTAGAAGGGTAGGATTTAGCAAGGCTTGGAATATATTTGTACAACTAGGCATGACAGATGACAGCTATACTATTCCAAATTCAGAAAATCTAACTTATCGGGAATTTGTAAATCTATTTTTACCTTATTCTCCTTCAGATTCTGTAGAATTAAAATTACGTCATAATCTAAAGATAGATCAGGATGATCTTATGTGGGATAAGTTGGAGGAATTAGATATTTTTAATGGCGATAAAACCCTCGGTATTAAAGATGCAACTCCTGCAAAGGCACTTCAGAAAATATTAATGGACCAATGGTCTCTTGCTGAAAAAGACAAAGATATGATTGTAATGTATCATAAATTTGGTTACGAACTCGACGGTAAGAAATATAGAATTGACAGCAATATGGTTATTCTTGGCGACGATCAAACCTATACCGCTATGGCAAAAACAGTAGGTTTACCAGTAGCCATTGCTTCCATAAAAATACTAAACAAAGAAATAACAACACCAGGTGTACAAAGGCCACTAACAAAAGAAGTCTATGAACCCATCTTAAAAGAGTTGGAAGACTATGGGGTTTATTTTACAGAAAAAAAATTAAAATATTTGGGTTATAATCCTAATAATGTTGGAGGCTAAATTACCTTCTTCCCATAAACATACTTATAAAATAAAGTAGTGTAGCTAAGGATCCCAATGCAGCAACTACATAAGTTCTTGCAGCCCATTTTAAAGCATCTTTAGCACCAGCATGTTCTTCTTGAGTAACCATACGACTACTTTCTAGCCAAGCCAAAGCCCTATTACTAGCATCAAACTCAACTGGCAAAGTGATAAATGTAAATAGTGTGGTAACTCCAAACAATACAATCCCTGCTAAAAACAACATAGAACCTAATGCACTACCAGAGTACATTAAAATCAGCCCTGCCATAATCACAAAATTGGATAGTTTGCTAGAAACACCAACTGCGGGTACAATTTGAGAACGCAAAGTTAGCCAAGAATAGGCTTGTGCATGTTGTACTGCATGGCCACATTCGTGAGCTGCAACGGCTGCAGCGGCTGCATTACGTTGCATATAAACAGATTCACTCAAATTAACAGTTTTAGTAGTTGGGTTATAATGATCGGTTAATTGTCCTTTAACTGAAACTACCTGAACATCTCTAATACCATTATCGGCTAACATTTTTTCAGCAATTTCTTTACCACTTAATCCATTTCGCAATTGAATTTTTGAGTATTTCTTAAATTTACTCTTCAATCGATTACTCACATACATACTCACTAAAAATATGATTCCTGCTAATAAATAATATCCGCCCATGTTAATTGCCCACGAAAGTGGGTATCTTTTTTTAATTAATACTAATTCCTCTAAATCCCGATAAAATCGAAAAGGAATCTTATAAATGTAAGTATTACTTACTCTTTAAGTATAGCAAATACTGTGCAAAAAATTAACCCTTGTAAAGTTTTAAAACTTTGCAAGGGTTAATTATATACCTTGTTGAAAAATGAAATTCAATCTTTCATTCATTGTTATTCCCGTCTTCACGGGAATTCTAACCAACTAAATTTACAATCTTCCCGGGAACAATAATCACCTTTTTAGGGGTGCGACCCTCTAAATAATGAAGGGTTTTCTCGTGTGACATTACGGCAGATTCTATTTCATCTTTACTTAAGTCTAAAGATAATTCCAAAGTAAACCTCATCTTTCCGTTAAAAGAAACAGGATACACTTTAGTATTTTCTACCAAATATTTCTCTTCAAAAATTGGAAAAGAGGCTTCAGAGACACTATCTGTATTGCCTAATTTATTCCATAATTCTTCTGCAATATGCGGTGCGTAAGGGGAAAGTAAAATCACCAAAGGTTCTAATACTTCTCTACTAGTACATTTTTGAGAAGTTAGTTCGTTTATTGCTATCATAAAAGTAGACACCGAGGTATTAAAACTAAAATTCTCTATATCTTCTTCTACTTTTTTAATTGTTTTATGAAGAGTCTTTAAATTTTCTTTAGTCGCTCCTTCTTCTGTAACCACAAAATTTTCTTCAGCACCAGAGTGAAAGAGACGCCACATCTTCTTTAAAAAGGAATGTACTCCAGTTATTCCAGCTGTACTCCAAGGTTTCGCTTGTTCTAAAGGTCCCAAAAACATCTCGTACATTCTTAGGGTATCGGCTCCATATTGATCGCAAATTTCATCTGGGTTCACCACATTATATTTGGATTTGGACATTTTTTCTACCTCTCGACCTACTTTATAAGACCCATCTTCTTCAGTAATGATTTCTGCATTCTTAAATTCTGATCTCCAGTTTTTAAAAGCTTCAACATCTAATTCGTTACTTGTATTTACAAAAGACACATCTGCATGAATAGGTTCTGTTTCAAACTGACTTAATTTACCTTTTGAGACCAATTTATTTCCACCCTTAACACGATATACAAATGCACTCTCCCCTAAAATCATTCCTTGATTGATGAGTTTTTTGAAAGGTTCTTCAACAGTCAAGAATCCTCTGTCTTTTAGAAATTTTACCCAAAAACGACTGTATAATAAATGCCCTGTTGCATGTTCGCTTCCTCCAATATATAAATCTACGTTTTCCCAATAATCCATGGCTTCTTTAGATACAAATTCCTCCTTATTTAAAGCATCCATATAACGGAACATATACCAACTACTTCCTGCCCAACCTGGCATGGTATTCAACTCTAATGGGTAAATAGTTTTATGATCTATTTCATCATTAGAAACAATTTCATTATTTTCAGTATCCCAAGCCCAAACATCGGCACGTCCTAAAGGCGGTTCTCCTGTTTCGGTAGGTAAATATTTTTCTACATCTGGTAAACGAATCGGCAAATGTTTTTCGTCGATCATTTGTGGCAACCCTTCCTTATAATACACAGGAAAAGGTTCTCCCCAATATCGTTGTCTGGAGAAAACTGCATCTCGTAAACGGTAATTAATTTCTTTAGCGCCTCGATGTTTTTTCTCTAGTTTCTCGATGACTTTTTCTGAAGCATCCTTATAAGAAAACCCAGAAATAAAATCACTATTTGCAATTACAGTCCCTTCTTTTTCGGCATGAGCTTCTTTGGTAACATCTACTCCTTCAAAAATATTTTTGATTGGAATATTAAAATGATTTGCAAAATCATGATCGCGCTGATCGCCACATGGTACTGCCATAACAGCGCCAGTTCCGTATCCGGCCAATACATAATCGCCAATCCAAATAGGAATTAATTCCTTGGTTAATGGATGTTTCGCATAGGCTCCTGTAAAAACACCAGTAATGTTTTTTACATCTGCCATACGTTCTCGCTCACTTTTCTTAGCAGAAGCGGTAATATATTCACCAACTTCTAAGCGTTGTTCTATGGTTGTAATTTTATCTACCAACTCATGCTCTGGAGCTAGTGTTAAGAAAGTAACTCCAAAAATAGTATCGGGTCGCGTAGTAAAAGTTTTAATAGCAATTCCCTGAAACTCTTTTTCTTCGTTAAGCACTCTAAATTCTACCGAAGCTCCAACAGATTTTCCAATCCAATTACGTTGGGTTTCTTTAAGCGATTCACTCCAATCCAAGTCATTTAAACCCTTCAGTAAACGCTCGGCAAATACCGAAATACGCATACTCCATTGGGTCATTTTCTTTTTAATTACTGGAAACCCTCCTCTTTCTGAAACACCATTTACAATTTCATCATTAGCAAGTACGGTTCCTAGCTGTGGACACCAGTTGACTTCCGTTTCTGCTAAATAGGTTAAACGATAATTCAGCAAAACTTTTTGTTTCTTTTCTTCAGAAAAACTATTCCACATTTCAGAAGAAAAATCAGGTTGGTTATTTCCGCATTTAGCGTTTAACCCTATATTTCCTTCTTCTTCAAAAATATCAATCAATTCTGAAATTGGAAAAGCTTGCTCTAAGACATTACAATACCATGATTCGAATAATTGAATAAAAATCCATTGGGTCCATTTATAATATTCAGGATCTGAAGTTCGCACTTCTCGGCTCCAATCAAAGGAAAAACCAATTTTATCTAATTGCTCTCTATATCTTTTAATGTTTTCTTTGGTAGTCCTTGCAGGATGTTGACCTGTTTGTATGGCATATTGCTCTGCGGGTAATCCAAACGAATCGTAACCCTGTGGATGCAATACATTAAATCCTTTATGCCTTTTATATCTCGCATAAATATCGCTGGCAATATAACCCAGCGGATGGCCCACATGCAATCCCGCCCCTGAAGGGTAAGGAAACATATCTAAAACATAATATTTAGGTTTTTCGCTTTGATTTTGGGCTTTAAACGTCTGATTTTCTGCCCAATATTTTTGCCATTTGGCTTCTATATCGTTAAAGTGATATTTACTCATGTCTTCATTTTCAGGAAAGGGCAAATTTAAGGGTATTGTACGAAAGACAAAAGTTTAAACGTTGTAATAATAATTGTATTTTTACATTTCCAAATTAATAAAAAACTATGGCATCTTCTTTTGAGAAATACCAAAAACGAAGATTGATATCTTCTTATTTTTCGGTAGTAATAAGTATTTCGTTGGTATTGTTTTTATTGGGATTACTGGGATTATTAGTGTTAAATTCAAAAAGGGTAGCCGATTATTTTAAAGAACAAATCTCTGTTACTATTTTCTTAAAAAACGATGCCAAAGAAGTAGAAGTTACACAATTGAAGCAAAGTTTAGCACTTGCAGAATACACGAAGTCTGCAGAATACATCTCTAAAGAACAAGCTGCTGAAGAACACAGTGTTACTATCGGTGAAAATTTTACGGATTATTTGGGTTATAATCCTTTACAAAATAGTATCGACGTTCATTTAATTGCAGAATTTGTTACCCCCGAATTAATTGAAGAAATCACAATTGAAATTAACAATAAAGACTTTGTAGACGATGTAGTTTATGATAAACCTTTAATTGCGAAACTCACAGAGAATGTAAAAAAGATAAGCTTTTGGGTGTTAATTGTAAGTAGTGTATTTCTTTTTATTGCAGTGTTATTAATCAATAGCTCTATCCGCCTTTCGGTGTACGCAAAACGATTTACTATAAAAACTATGCAAATGGTGGGTGCTACCAAAAAGTTTATTAGACGACCATTTATATGGAGAAGTGTACGATTAGGAATCATAGGATCTATTTTGGCAATGATTGGTATGGGGGTGGTTTTATATTACCTCAACAATAGTTTTGTGGAACTTAAACTAATAGAAAACAAAATAATACTTATAGGATTGTTTGGGTTTATATTTTTTATGGGAGTTTTTATCACTTGGGTAAGTACTTTTATTGCAACACAAAGATTCTTGAATTTAAAAACGGACGAATTGTATTATTAATGCTTTGAAACTTCGACTGGCTCAGCACAACGCTTCGCTCAGCGACCAAATTTAAAAATAAAACTATTACCTTGCAGCCGTCAAAATATTGACATTTAAGTATAGAATATATTGCATAAACAGCAGTATATAAAGCTGTTATTTCTATTGAATTTAATTTAATTATGGGAGAAAAAAAACGAAAAGAAGCAACTAAAACAACAGGTCAATTTATATTTCGTCGTAAGAATTATAAGTTTATGCTAATTGGTATTGGCTTTATCGTCTTAGGATTTATCTTAATGGCCGGTGGCGGTAGTGATGATCCTAACGTTTTTAATCCTGAAATCTACCATTGGAGACGTATTCGTTTGGCTCCAACATTTATACTTATTGGTTTTGCTATTGAAGTATATGCCATTTTATTAAATCCAAATCCTAAAAAATAAGAATGGATAGTTTAGATGCTATAATCCTTGGTGTTATTCAAGGATTTACCGAATTTTTACCAGTTTCTTCCAGTGGACATTTAGAGTTAGGAAAAGCAATTTTAGGAGATGATTCCATTCCTGAAGACAGCATGCTTTTTACCGTAGTACTACATTTTGCAACTGCATTAAGTACTATTGTTGTTTTCAGAAAAGACATCTGGGAATTATTTAGCGGCTTGTTAAAATTTAAATGGAATGAAGAAACACAGTTCTCCCTAAAAATTATTATTTCTATGATTCCTGCAGTTATTATAGGCTTATTTTTTGAAGAACAATTAGAGTCCTTTTTTGGAGGAAACATTGCTTTTGTGGGAGCTATGCTACTTGTAACCGCACTTTTACTTTGGTTGGCAGACCGATCTAAAAACACAGGTAAAAAAGTAACCAACAGCAATGCTTTTATTATAGGTATTTCGCAAGCAATTGCTATGTTACCTGGAATCTCCAGAAGTGGCGCGACTATTTCAACCTCAGTTCTTTTAGGAAATGATAAAAGTAAAGCTGCACGTTTTTCATTTTTAATGGTAGTTCCTTTAATTTTTGGAAAAATCGCTAAAGATTTAGTTGGAGGAGAACTATTTTCTGAATCGATCAATTACACTTCACTAAGCTTAGGATTTATTTCAGCTTTTGTTTGTGGATTAATTGCCTGTACTTGGATGATTAAATTGGTGCGACAAAGCAAACTTTCTTACTTTGCTATTTACTGCGTTATTGTTGGTTTAATTGCAATCGGATTTAGTTTTTATAATTAATTATGAATACGCTCGAAGACTATAAAGAAGGAAAAGTACTGCTTATTGACAAGCCCTTAAATTGGACTTCTTTTCAGGTAGTAAATAAAATTCGCTGGTTGATCAAGCAGCAATTCGAGATTAAAAAAATAAAGGTAGGGCATGCAGGTACCTTAGACCCATTAGCAACTGGATTACTCATTCTTTGCACTGGAAAATTCACCAAAAAGATTGAAACATACCAAGCACAAATAAAGGAATATACAGGCACTATAACATTAGGTGCTACTACTCCCAGCTACGATTTAGAATCTGAAATAGATAAAACTTTTGATGTTTCGAATATTACTTCGGAAGAAATACAGAAAGCGACACATCAATTCATTGGAGAAATACAACAACAGCCTCCTGTTTTTTCAGCTTTAAAAAAAGATGGAAAACGGTTATATGAATATGCACGGGCTGGTGAACAGGTTGAAATTCCAAAGAGAACGATTCACATTTCAGAATTTGAAATCACTAATATTGACATGCCAAATGTTGGTTTTAGGGTTATTTGTAGCAAGGGGACTTATATCCGCTCTTTGGCTCACGATTTTGGAAAAGCTTTGAATAATGGCGCACATCTTTCTGCACTTCGACGAACTAAAATTGGTGATTTTTCGGTGGAAAATGCGGTTTCAATTGAAGGTTTTGAAGAATCATTAAAACTATAACGTACTCTTTATTAAATAAATTCATTATTTTTAAAATATGAATTTCGACTATTCTTATAAAGCATTTTTAATTGCATGCCTTTTGGTTGGCAATCTAGTTCTACTGATGTATAGTATAAAGCTTTCAAAAGTGGAAGAAGTTCAAGAGGAGGAATATAACCTAGAAATTACTACTGAAGATCTATTCCCAGAAGAAGAGCTAGCAACTCTTACTTCAGAAAAGGTAAAGGTGGAAACTCATAAAGCCTTTAATGAAGCTGAAAAATTTATTTCGGAACAAGAAAACGAACGCAGTGAACTTTCAGAAAATACTCAAGACAAATTGGAGGAAATGAATGATGCGATTGAAGGAATAAATACCAAACAGACCACATCCAAAGTTTCTAAAAAATCCTATTCAGACAAAAAAGAAAAAAAAGAAACTTCCTCTAATAATAAAAGTGGAGAAGAAGAATCTAATAACCCAAATAGCACAAACAGCTATCAATTAGTAAATCGTAATGCAATACATTTTCCTAATCCAGTATACACTTGCGATAGCTTTGGAAAGGTAGTCTTGCGTATTGAGGTAAATAATTTAGGCAAAGTTGTTCTAGCAACATTTAATAAAAATTCTTCTACGACCGCTAACGAATGTTTAATAGATAGTGCTATTAAATATGCAAAAAAGACTCGATTTAATACTGCTAGCAACAACCCTATTCAAATGGGAAGTATCACTTATATTTTTCCTGGGCAGCGATAATTTAAGCTATCATCTTCATTAAATCGCTAGCAATACTATTTCCTTTATCCTTATTATACCAAACTTGAATATCCTTTTTAAATTCTGGAGTTAAAGTGTCATTATTCTCTTTAAAATCTTTTGTCATATCCATCACCTTTGAAGGAGAAGGTCCCCAATCGCTAATAACTTCTTTAGTATCATTATTAAAAGCAATCAGTTTTGGAATCGATTTAGTCCCATTAGTTAAAAACTTATTCATCAATTCTTCGTTTTCATCCCGATGCAAAACCTTTAAATCTATGTTCTTTGACAGTCCAGTTAATTTATTCATTATAGGCATAGCGTGAGCAGCATCCCCACACCAACTTTCTGTAAGTACTAACCAAGTGACGTTATCATTATAGTTTTGAAATTTTTCTGAAACCTCTTCAGAAATCTTCGTTGTCTTATCTAAACGCTTCATCCTCGAATTATTTAATAATGTATATTGAGAAAGGGCTTCCGATTGATAAGGTCCAGAACTAGTTCCTTTTTCTACATGTTCTGCTACTTGAGTTCTAAACTCATCATAACTAATTGCCTTGTGGATGCTATTATTTACTAAGGCGTTTTTTTCTGTATTGGCATTGGTGTTTTTTTCCATAGGTACTAAGACGTACTAATTAAAAAAAACTTACTACTTTAGTTTTTCTAATATTTTTTTATGGAAAAACAACGATGTGCTTGGCCTGGTAAAGATCCTTTATACCTTACTTATCACGATGAAGAATGGGGTGTTCCCGTTTACGACGAAACAAAACTTTTTGAGTTTTTACTTTTAGAAACCTTTCAAGCAGGCTTAAGTTGGATTACTATTTTAAGAAAACGTGAAAACTTTAGAAAAGCCTTTGATGATTTCGATTATAAGAAAATCGCAAATTATTCCGAAGAAAAAATTGCTTCTTTATTACAAGATGCAGGAATTATTCGTAATAAATTAAAAGTAAGGTCGGCAGTTACCAATGCACAAGCTTTTATTGAAATTCAAAAGGAATTTGGAAGTTTTAAAAAATATATCTGGGCTTTTGTAGATGGGAAACCTATACAAAACACATTTAAATCCATGTCCGAAATGCCAGCCAACACTCCTTTAAGCGATACGATAAGCAAGGATTTAAAAAAACGTGGATTTAAATTTGTAGGCTCAACTGTTGTTTATGCCCATATGCAAGCTACGGGTATGGTTAATGACCATTTGGAGAGTTGTTTTAGATATAATGAGGTATAAGCTTAATCAATTTCGAAATTAGTTAAGTATACATTATCCTCTGTATATAACTTTAATGCTTTTAAAGATTGCTGATATCGATATAGAAGTATTTTTTCTTGAGGTTCTACTTCTGAAAAAAGTTTTTCGAACCATTTTTTAGATTCAGAATAATCACTCCTAAAATAACAAGCATTTGCTAATTCTTTATAAATAGAAATGGTTCCATAGCCTTCGTTTACAACCTGGGTGTACACTTTCACAATATCAATATCCTTATTTACATCTATTTCCCCCTCCGTTTGAGAGTTGGAAGTCCATGATAAACAGACAATAGATAAAATTAAAAATATTTTATTTGTTTGCATAAATAGGAATATAAATTTCGTTTGCAAATATGCTAATTATATTTTGCGTATCAAATCTCTTAGCATCAGTTTAACCATTTGGATTAAAAAGACTTACACGAAATATTTATTAAATATATTACATTTTAATTACTTTCTTGGTTACGGTGCCAAAATCTCCATTAAAAGAGACAAACAAGGAACCTTTCCAATCTTGATTTAGATCTAGGGTAATAATTCCATTACCATTATCGATACTAGTTTCAAACAGTTTTTGACCTAAAACATTATAAATAACAACTTGTAAAGGTCCTCCAATATTATTTAAATTAAAGGATACCTTATCTTTACTTGGGTTTGGAAAAGGAGCCGATATATTATTGTTAGCCCATTCTTCATTAGAAAGATTTTCTACAACCATAGTCCAAAACCCTTCTGGCGCTACAATTGGGCGAGCTAACGTTTTACCAGAATTGGCTTCCGCTTCTATATAATATTCTATATTATTTGTCGAATTTGGAATACTAAGATCTGTAGACCAATCGTCCCCACTAACAAGAGACATAGCCGCTTGGCTATAATCCGTATTTCCTTCCTCACGCCAAAATACTGTTGCAGTATTAATACCAGAATCATGTTTAATCATAGCGTTCACAGAAACCGTTGAATTAGAATTAGCCTCATCAATTGGTTGATGAACAATCCATAATGGATCTTCAACTCCAATAGTATGCGTAATACAATGAATAGCTCCAAAAAGAGAAATAAGATTTTCTCCAGGGTTATCTACATCTACACCTACAATATTATAGCCAGGTAATAATTCTTGGTATTTTTCTAAAGCTGGACCATCAACCTCATCTCTATAAACTGGTACAATTACAGATTTATTAATAAAAACTGAATTGCTAAAAGTGCGGTAAGAACCTCCTGTATCTGGATAATTTCCTCCAGAACTAGGCGGAGCATCTATCCATTCCACTTCATAAGGAGTACCGAAAGGAGATTGAAAATTACTTATTACATATTCAATGTTCTCCTCAATTTGTGGGCCATCTGCAACACCATCTGGGTATCTACTCACCAATAGTGTTTCTTCATCCAAAAGCTTCATATGCATATCGATATGGTGAATGGCATCATAAGGCAAAGTTTCCATTTTAATAAAGTTTTCAATCCCCATATAGAGGTTCATGATCTCATCTATTTGTTCTTCTGTTTTAACAGATACATTATAAGGATTTCCAGCTGCATTTTCATCTAAAATCAAATTAGACGCAAAGGCATTTCCTAAACCATCCGACATATAATTACCTCCAGTATTAACCAAATCGTTTGTACCAGTATTAGTTTCATAAATTGGAAAGCCTAAAAGGTTTGCATGAGCGATAGGCATTACATTATCAAAAGGACGAGGTCGATTGTAGATCCAATCTGCAAAAGCTCTTTCTCCTACATCGTCTGAATAGATTGTGTTTCCGCCATAGTCCCTAATCCAAATACTATTACTGTCTTCATTTAAAAATATAACATTTGTTAAATCTACTCCAGCATTGGTTAAATAATTTGAAACAGAAGATTCGTTTTGAGTAGTGATGATTACTTTACATTCACTTACTCCTACCTCAACAATTTGTCTTAGAATATTTTGAAAACCCGAAGTCCATCTTACCACTAAATACTCTACCTCTTCCCATTCTGCAGCAGCTCGTACAGGTCCAGAAGGAGGATCTGACATTCCATTATTCTTAAATTGAAATTGAGAAAGTATTCCTTTTTCAGTTTCAGATAGTCCTTTGGGAAGTAATTCCTTTTCTTGAGAAAATAGAAGAGTTGTACTAAATACTAATAAGAATAAAAAGACGAATTTTTGGGGTAAAAACTTCATGTTCAATAGATTTAAAAAATAATGACGAAGATAGTCATTTTCCTATCTCTTAGAGTTAAATCTCTTAGGAATCTAGGTATTTCAGAAACTCAATTCTGGGTATTTCATCGGCGCCAAGGCTTTCCAAATGGGGCGTATACATCTGGCAATCTATTAACTTGTAGTTATCTATTTTCAGTTTTTCTATTAAAAAGTAAAATCCAACTTTTGAGGCATCACTTACTTTCGAAAACATACTTTCCCCACAAAACACTTTTTTTTCTGGTAAATCTATACCATATAACCCTCCTACTAAATCTTCTCCTTCCCATACTTCAACTGATAAAGCGTGACCTAATTGATGTAATTCATTATAAGCCTTTTGCATTTCTTCTGTAATCCAAGTTCCAGCTTGTCCATTTCGTTTAATAGTAGAACAATTTTTCAGTACTTCTGAAAAACAAGAATTAAAAGTCACCCTGAATTTATTTCTGTCTATCGTTTTTTGAAGGCTTTTGGAGACATTAAAATTGGAAAGAAATAATACCATCCTAGGATCTGGGCTCCACCACATAATTGGCTGCCCCTCATCATACCAAGGAAAAATACCAGAATGATACGCAAGTAATAATCGCTTAGTACTCAAATCTCCACCAACAGCAAGTAGCCCGTCAAAATCTGTTTCATCGGGTTTAGGAAACCAAAGTTTTGCTGTTAAAAGATTCATATCTATTATTTTATAAAAGCAACAAACCTAGAAGGTAAACAACGGTTCCTATTGCCATTAACATAATGGTATAGGGCAGAATTTCTCGGGCTTTTAATTTTGTAATGCCTAATAAAGGCAATGCCCAAAATGGCTGCAGCATATTGGTAATCTGATCCCCATAAGCCAAAGCCATTATTGCCTTTGGTAATGGCACTCCTAGTTTTAGTGCAGATTCTACAACAATAGGACCTTGTATTGCCCATTGTCCTCCACCACTAGGCACAAAAATATTCACCAAGCCACCACTAAAAAAAGTAAAAACTGGTAAAGTCATTGGTGTTGCTATGGAAACAAAAAAGTCTGAAATCTGTATTACCATTCCACTATCTCTCATAATTCCCATAATTCCGAAGTAAAGTGGAAACTGAATTAATATTCCCGAAGCTCCTTTAATCGCTTCCTCCACTGCATTTAAAAAACTTCTGAAGTTTCCGTGTAAGATTAATGCCAATCCTAACATAAAAAAATTAAGCATATTAGGAGTTATCACTAATGCCAATAAAGCTTCATGATATTGATATACAAAAGCGATAAGAATTAATGTTCCAAAACCCATCCCAAGTATTTTGGAATGGTCTATTTTTTCTGCTCCTTCCATTTTGGTTTCTTCAGAATTAACCCCTTTATATATGGGTAAATTGACTAAAGTAGCTGGAGCTTTTTTTCCTATTTTATATAAGAATAATGGGATTATTACCAATAAAACTCCAAACAATATTAAATTAAAACTACTAAATACCGTTTCGCTGAACGGAATAAAATCGGGGAGTTGCCCTATCAAATTACTATCTCCTACTCCTGCCATTAAGCTAGCTAAATGTCCACTTTCTGCAACTTTTAAGGGAGCAGACCCACTAATACCTCCATGCCAAATCATTAAGCCTACATAGCCCGAGGCGCCAACTAAAGGATAGTTAATACTAAAGCCTCGTAATTGAGAAGCTTCCGCAACTTTACGAGCCATAATGGCTCCAAAAATAAGACCCAATCCCCAATTAAAAAAAGATACGATCATAGTACACGCACTTAC
This sequence comes from uncultured Flavobacteriales bacterium, assembly GCA_913063255.1. Classification (GTDB taxonomy): domain Bacteria; phylum Bacteroidota; class Bacteroidia; order Flavobacteriales; family Flavobacteriaceae; genus Marifrigoribacter. Next base: position 13,533 of record CAJXYJ010000066.1, read on the forward strand.
CAGCAATACTGCATTTGAGGTATTGCTTACCAGGTTCGTCAGTTTTACAATTAGCGCATTCATAGGCTTACTCAATACCAAAATATGCCCGAGGACCAAAATCAGCATCATTTGGTAGGCAAATACTAAAAGAGAATTATTCCAAATCCCATTTTCCCAATAAGAAAGTATGGCAAAAACATGAGATTGATCTGTAGGTGCTTCTGTAAACAATAGCGCCAATACCATGGTTAGTAAGGTGAGAATAATGGCAATAGCAAATGGAGAAGGCATGAATCTTTTAAAAAGAGATGCAACGGTTTTTGTAATGTTCATGCCTTAAAAATACAAAAAGCCAAAAGATTACTTTGTAGTAATTTTTAGGCTTTTAAAAATGGGTATATTCAATCTATTATGATTGATTATCTATAATTAGATTAAGATTCCTGCTTTTGCAGGAATTAAACTAAAACGGCAAATCGTCGTGTTCTTTCGAATCTAGATCGTTTGCTGGTTCAAAGGCATCTGCTGGTGGCATTGGTGGCATATCTGGCGACCCTGCAGCTTCTGCTAAGTTCTCTATACGCCATCCTTGAATTGAGTTAAAATATTTAATCTCTCCTTGTGGATTAGCCCATTCTCTACCTCTTAGGTTGATGCTTATTTTTACATTTTGCCCTACCGCATAAGCGTTTAATAAATCGGTTTTGTCTTG
>CAJXYJ010000067.1 GCA_913063255.1 uncultured Flavobacteriales bacterium
AACATTTCAATTTCATGTAAGAAACTAAATGTTCTTGCATCTCCTATTTCTTCTTTAAAATCTGATATATGATTTAAGGTTGCATTTTGAGTTCCTAAAATTTTAGTCCCAAAATCTACCATAGTTGTTATTTCATACTCATCTGCTGGCATTAAAATAATTTCGCTACCTGTAGTTTCATCTCTGAATGAAATAATATCTTTTACAATGTATTCTTTAATTTCTGCCTCTTGTACTTGAATTCCCGCTTTTTCTAAAGCTTCAATAAAAAACTTTGAAGAACCATCCATGATTGGTGGCTCAGAAGCGTTCATTTCTATTAGTAAATTATCAATTCCCAAGCCTACAGCTGCAGCTAGTACATGTTCTGAAGTTTGAATTTGAACACCATTTCTTTCAAGGTTTGTACCTCTTTGAGTGTTTGTTACATATTCTGCTTTTGCAGCAATAACTGGTTGCCCTTCTAAATCAACACGTACAAAAGAAAATCCATGATTTTCTGGTGCTGGTTTAAAGGTCATTTTAACAGTATTTCCTGTATGTAAACCTACACCTGAAAGACTAATTTCGTTTTGTATTGTTTGTTGTTTTGTACTCATCAAAATTCTTTTTGAGTTTTTAAATCTCTTTCTATTTTATTTAAAGTTGATGCCATTTTAGGTAAATTTTTAAAATAGACATATGATTTATTAAAATCTGAAATTCCAAAAGCAGGAGTTCCATTTATAACTTGATTCTCTTTTACACTTTTTGTGACTCCAGATTGAGCCCCAATTTTAACGTTATCTCCAACAGTAATATGACCTGCAAAACCAACCTGCCCACCAACCATACAATTCTTTCCAATTTTGGCTGATCCTGAAACACCCGTTTGAGCTGCAATTACTGTATTTTCTCCAATTTCGACATTGTGCCCTATCTGAATTTGATTATCGAGCTTTACGCCTTTTCTAATAATTGTTGAACCTAAAGTTGCTCTATCAATTGTGGTTGCTGCACCAATATCCACATTGTCTTCTATAATTACGTTTCCTGTTTGAGGAATTTTGTTATAGTTTCCATTTTTATTTGGAGCAAATCCAAATCCATCTGAACCAATAATTGCCCCAGTATGAATTACGCAATTAGCACCAATTTGCGTTTCAGAACAAATCTTAGCTCCTGCAAAAATGGTACAGTTGTTTCCAATTATAACATTATCACCAATAAAGGCATTTGGATAAATTTTTACATTATCACCAATTACAACATTGTTCCCCAGGTATGCGAAAGCACCAATATATTCGTTTTCCCCAATACGTGCAGATTGAGATATAAAATGAGGTTCTTCTCGACCTGATTTATTGTTTTTTACCTCATTGTAAAATTCTAATACTTTAGAAAAAGCGGCATAGGCATCTTCTACTTTTATCAACGTAGTTGTTATTTCTTTATCTGCAACAAAACTTTTATTAACAATTGTAATAGAAGCTTTTGTTGTATATAGGTAAGGATTGTATTTAGGATTAGATAAAAAGGTTAAACTTCCCTTCTCTCCTTCTTCAATTTTAGACAATTTAGAAACCTCTTCATTGGGATTACCAACGATGTCTCCTTCTAAAATTTCTGCTATTTGTTCAGCTGTAAAATTCATTGTCTGCAAAAGTATGAAAAAACTTAGGAATTGGCTAATTACATTTTCTTAGGATAACATAAATAATATTTCTCTACAGGTTTAGTTAGGGCCTGTAGATTTAATTGATCTGATGCATTTGCAATATCAATCACTTTATCTTCTCCAAATTGAATTTTTATAGGATTTTCACTATTATAAGCCTGATTTCTTACTTTTCCTTCAAAAACAAAATAAGATACTTGATTGGGTTTAATATTTAATTTATTTAATAATTTTTCCTCTTGTTCTTTTAGATCATCAATTAAAATAGGATGATCTTGAAGTTGTATCTTAAATAAATTACGATTGATAATCATCTTTGCTAATTCTGATAAAATAGTATCTGAATGTGATGTCCATTCTTTTATCGCTGATAACACGTCATAATCATCTAGCTTTGAAAACACCTCTAGCGTTTCATCTGTAAAATTTTTTGATGTTATTTGATTGTATAGAAAATACTGCAGTGTCTTTGTAGCTGGTAATTTAACATTTTCTACGGCTAATTCTTTGGCTCTTTGCAATATCTTAACCAACATATTTTCTGCAACCAATCCTGTTTTATGCAAATATACTTGCCAATACATCAATCTACGTGCAATTATAAATTTCTCTACAGAATAGATTCCTTTTTTTTCAATGACCAATTCATCATTAAAAACATTCATCATGGCAATTAATCGATCAGAACTTATATTCCCTTCTGTAACACCTGTATAAAAACTATCTCTCTTTAAATAATCTAAACGATCAATATCAAGCTGACTAGAAATCAATTGGTAGAAAAATTTTCTTTTGTGATTTCCTTCAAAAATTTCTATTGCCAAACTTAATTTCCCTTTAAACTCTTCATTTAATTTCTTCATAAATTTTAAAGAAATTTCTTCATGACTAATTCCGTTGACAATACTATGCTCTAAGGCATGAGAAAATGCTCCGTGTCCAATATCGTGTAACAAAATAGCAATACATAAAGCATTTGCTTCTTCTTCTGAAATTTCTATTCCTTTAAATCGAAGCACCCGAACTGCTTTTTGCATTAAATACATACATCCCAATGCATGATGAAAGCGTGTGTGGTTTGCTCCAGGATAGACTAAGTTAGAAAAACCCATTTGCGTTACGCGTCTTAAACGTTGAAAATAGCGATGTTCTATAATATCAAAAATTAAACTATTGGGTATGGTAATAAAACCATAAATTGGATCGTTAAGTATTTTGAGTTTATTTGTTTTAGAAGTTTTCATGTACTATTTTTAGGAATACAAATATACCATAGTTATTCATATTGATGAAGACTGATTAGAATTCACTTTATTTTAACTAAATAAATTTAAAAGATAAGAACCGCTTCAAGTATTTTAGCAATAGAAAAACGGAAATAATATGAGAAAAATAGAAATTTTATGGGTTGATGATGAGATAGATTTATTAAAACCTCATATTCTATTTTTAGAAAAGAAAAACTATCAAGTAACAAAATGTACAAATGGTGCAGATGCAATTGATTTGGTTGATGAGAAAAATTTTGACATAGTCTTTTTAGATGAAAATATGCCCGGAATTACAGGCTTAGAAACGCTTGCCGAAATTAAACAAAAGTACAGCAACCTTCCCGTTGTGATGATTACAAAAAGTGAGGAGGAATATATTATGGAAGAAGCAATTGGTTCTAAAATAGCCGATTATTTAATTAAGCCCGTAAATCCAAATCAAATTTTGTTGAGTTTGAAGAAGAATTTAGACCATTCAAAATTGATTTCTGATAAAACAACTTCTAACTACCAACAAGAATTTAGAAAGATCTCTATGGATTTAGCCATGGTAAATTCTTATGAAGAATGGATTGCTATTTACCAAAAATTAGTGCATTGGGAATTGGAACTAGAAAACATTAACGATACCGGAATGCTTGGTATTTTAGAAAGTCAAAAAAATGAAGCCAACAGTTTATTCTTTAAGTTTATTAAAAAGAACTACGAAGGCTTTTTAACTGATACAGACAAGCCTACTTTTTCACATACGTTATTAAAAGAAGTTGTTTTTCCAGAAGTAAGTACCAACAACGGAACTTTATTAGTAGTTATAGACAACCTACGTTTAGATCAATATAGAATACTAGAACCATACATTAACAAACATTTTAAAAAGAAAAGCGAACTTTCTTATTTCAGTATTTTACCTACAGCAACACAGTATGCACGTAATGCATTATTTTCGGGCTTAATGCCCTCTGAAATGGAGAAAATGTATCCAGAATTTTGGAAAAATGATATTGATGAAGGTGGAAAAAACTTATACGAAAATGATTTTTTAACTGCCCATATTAAAAGATTGAGCTTAAATATTAAGCACGAATATTACAAAATAACAAATCTAAAAAACGGAAAGGAATTAGCAGATAACTACAATGCGACAAAACAAAATGATTTAACGGTTATTGTGTATAATTTTGTAGACATGCTTTCGCATGCTAAAACAGAAATGGAAGTAATAAAAGAATTGGCTGGTGATGATAAAGCATATCGTTCTTTAACTGAAAGTTGGTTTCGGAATTCACCTTTATTAGAGATTATTCAAAAAGCACAAAAACTAGGGCAAAAATTAATTATTACTACAGATCATGGTACTATTAATTGTAAAAACCCAACAAAGGTTATTGGTGATAAGTATGCTAGTTTAAACTTACGTTACAAAACCGGTAGGAGCTTAACCTATAATGATAAAGACGTATATGCGGTTCGCAATCCAAAAGATATTTTCTTGCCTAGTTATTCAATGAATAGTTCGTTTATTTTTGCAAAAGAAGACTTGTTTTTAGCATATCAAAATAATTACAATCATTATGTGAAATATTTTAAAAACACTTATCAACATGGTGGAATCTCTTTAGAAGAGATGATTATACCCTGTGCTGTTTATGAAGCGAAGTAAGAAGTATGCAGTTTTTAGTTTTTAGTTTTTAGTTTTTAGATCATACTTTTTTAATACCTATTGTCATGAAAATAAAACTTACACTTCTTTTTTTCCTTTTTATATCTATTGGTTTTGCACAAAGAAATCAGAAGTTAAGCGATGCTGCTATTGAAATCACGAAACAAAAAGTAACCTACGACCCGAGTTATTTTGCTATAAAATATCCTAATGGTGATGTTCCAAAAAACAAAGGAGTTTGTACAGATGTTGTGATCAGATCTTATCGATTAATTGGAATTGATTTACAGCAAGAAGTTCATGAGGATATGAAAAAACATTTCAAAATCTATCCAAAGATCTGGGGTTTAAAAAAGACAGATACAAACATTGATCATAGGAGAGTTCCTAATCTTATGACTTTCTTTAAAAGGAAAGGAGCTTCTATCGCTATTACAGTAAATGCGAAAGATTATCTTCCTGGTGATATTGTATCCTGGAGTCTACCTGGTGGTTTAACTCATATTGGAATTGTTGTCAACAAAAAATCAATTGACAAAAAACGCTACCTAATCTCTCATAACATTGGTGCAGGACAAGTGCTAGAAGATTGCTTATTCGATTTTAAAATTATTGGACATTATCGGTATAAAAATGAATGAATGAATGAATGAATGAATGAATGAATGAATGAGCTAATGAGCTAATGAGCTATTGAGCTAATGAGTTAATGAGTTAATGAGATAATGAGTTAATGAGCTAATACGTTTTTAGAGCACTCCGTTTTTTTAAGTAGCAACTCAATACATAAAACGAAAATAAATCAAGATATCAGTTTCTACGATTTTAATAAACATACGTTCCCATTCAACTCGACACAAAGACTTCGTGAAAATTTTATTTAAAATCCTTACTGGTAAAACGAGCTCTTTAGAAAAATTTCTTGGTTCTTAATTCACAACTTTCCCTGCATTTTCAACACATTGAAAATCAGGTGTTTTTACTTGTTTTTAGTGGTTTTATTTTTGATAAATTGTCAAACACCAACACACTACAATACATATAAACCTAGCCAATCATGAAAAATTTTATAGCCACCTGCTTATTGATCCTATCCTTTCACCCCTTGTTTACATCAGAGCCAATCAAAGATTCTATTGTTTGGGGACAGAACGGACATCGTATTGTTGCACAAATTTGTTATAACAACCTAGACCAAAATGTTCAAAAAGAAATCGATAAAATACTTGGTACTGACTATTTGGCACAAGTTGCCACCTGGCCAGACTTTATCCGATCAGAAAAAAACTGGGATTTCTCAAAACCCTGGCACTTTATCACAGTCAACTCCAATACAACTGTTGAGCAAGTAATAGACAAGGCTGCAAAAGATCCAAAAATCAATAATGTGTATGAAGCGATTGAGCTTATGGCTTCCATTTTAAAAGGTAATAGAGTCGCTACCGAACTTTTACAGGATCTGGTTGATAGCAACAAAGCGAAGCTTTTAAACAACTCTATTGAAGCAACAGCCTTGGCATTTTTAGTTCACTTTATAGGCGATGTTCATCAACCGATGCATGTTGGAAAGAATAATGATTTTGGAGGGAATAAGATTAATGTACTATTCTTCTCAGAGAAAACAAATCTGCACTCAGTATGGGATAGTGGTATGATAGAAAAAGAAGGATTAAGTTTTACTGATTTCTCAGGTTTCATTGAAATGCATACAGCACCAAATAAGCATACATGGCAAAAAGCCAACATGATAGACTGGGTACAGGAATCGGTTGCAATAAGAGAAAAAATCTACAATACAATCTATGACAATACTGATCGATCAACTGGCCTACCAAGTATGTCTTATCAGTATCAGCATGATTTTATTGGGACCGTAGAAGCTAGATTAGGAGCAGCTGGTTATAGAGCTGCCAAAATTCTGAATATGATCTATTAACTAACTGTTAGTTTTACACAGATTGCAAATCTACGTCATCGGGTTATTAAAATCAATAAAAAAAGAGAAGCTATTTCTAGCTTCTCTTTTTTTATCATTCTCATAAATGTTACAACTATTCGCAAAACAATCTTGTAGATAGAAGGGCTATTTATTTAGAACTAGGTTCAAGAAGAAGAACAATTTTATTAAAGTCTGCTGCACTATTTATAACTTTTCTATATTTTTCATATATAGAGACGTCAACAATATTTTTTCTATAGTGTTCATCCGCTGTAATCTTTAATTTATTTCCGGTTAGTTCAAAAGAAGATTTAAATGAAAACAATTCTTTCCCTTTTTCTGAATATGAATTATTAATATTGATATCTTCAAGATTCGTTATTTTATATCCTTCAGGAATGTTTATTGTAATTGTTCGAAAATAACTTCTCTGAAATCGTTCTTCTAAGGGAAGCACTCTTTCTTTTTCTTGATATAATTGCATTTGAGCCCCAATTAATTCTCCTAATTTAAATAAGTATTTCCTTCCTGCTTTTTCAACAAAAGCCTCAGAAGTAAAATCAATAATAAACTGAAGCGGCTTTACTCCAAATAACTCTGGATTCCCATTCACCAATTTTCTTTTCTTTATTTCTATCTCTTTATGTATACTTTCGGCAAGCGCATCAATTAACTGCTTTTTTTTATCTCCTTCTATTAAATGAATAAAAGGCTGAATATCCATTGCATAATACCCATTAAATGACCTGTCTAATTGAATATTATTCTCAGATAAATTCTCTTTATTAAAATCGACAGTTATTAGCATTGTATCAAACGTTTTGTCTGATTTTACTGGTTTAATATATTTGATTTTTCCTATAGCAGATTTGAAATCACCAATTTTAACCTCTTTAATAAACAAACCATAGTTGTCTGTATTATAAGGAGCAGGAAAACCAAATCTGGTGTCTGGATCATTAGGAGAGAGATATAATTTTGTTTTTGGAAAGTAAATTAAAAAATCTACAAGAAAATTATTTGCTTCAAACTGGTTATCAAATTTTAAATATCTTCTATCACTAGTTATAACCAATTCATGTTTTATTTTTAAGGTTCTTAATATTGCTACATATAATTTTAAAGCCCCTGTTTCATTCATTACTTTTTTGATCAAAATTTGATCTAAATTTTGTAAGTCATCATTCGCTATATCAGATGTAAAGACATTTGTTTTTATGAAGAAATCCAATTTCCTAACAATGCTTTCTTCTTCTTTAATACCTTCAAGTTTTAATTCAGTTATAAATTTATGTATTAGTTCAATAGTTTTCTTTTTATAGGTTGGGTAATAATACCTGTATATATTTTGAGAAACTTTACTATACGATGAAATGTCTGATATTTTATTCGCTGTATTTTTATCTAATTTATAAACCACAAAACCTTTAGATGCGTTATAAGCTGACAAATTTTCTTTCTCCATCTTTTCTAGCTTATTCAAGTGAAGCTTCCAATGAAGTTTTGATTTTGTAGATGTTGTATCGGGAACTACTGCTGGTATATTATTATAGCTCTTAAAATTAAATACTAAATTTTTTGGAGAAAACAAGTCAAATTCTACGACCTCTTTATTATACGCTGCTTGCAAATTAAGTTTTTTCCCTTTGTAGGTTGGCGATTTTTTTACCACATAAATATATTCGATAAAGCTTCCTTTTGTTATTCCTTCAAAAGCAAAATACTTGTATTCTTTACCCGTTTCTTTATTGCTTGCAGTCAAAATTTTTGATGCATCCAAATTAATAACTTTTCCTTCTTTTGTAATTACTCTTGCTTTATTTACTTCAAGACTTGAATTTGATGAATACGGTAAGTAAATTTTATTGTAGTCTTCAATTTTATCATCAGCGTTTAACCAAAGAATTTTATGTTCTAAAAAATATTCAATTAAAGAATTCTCTTCAAAATAAAATTCAGTCACAATTTTCTCTTTAATTGCAATCATTCCTTCAGTACTTTCTTTTTCTATGTTATAACTTGGGTTATTATCCCAATCATAGCTCTTAAAAAAAGGAAGCTCTTGCGAAAAAGTAATTTGGAAACTAAACAATAATATGACCAATAATAGGTATTTGTTTTTCATAGCGTTACATTTTTTTTAATACGATTATTTCTTTGTATGTTTTTTCAATTTTTTTAATTTGAGCATTGACTTCTTTTTGTTCTTTTAGATTTAAAGTCAAAAAATTTAATTCAATAGTTTGCGTGTAAATTACCTGATTCTCTTTTACCTGGTAGTTGATATTGCAATTCATTAAATCACTCGCAACTGAAATGTTTTCTGGCAAATAATCAATTTTAAAATTGGCAGGAATCTCTAATACAGTGTAAAAGCTATAGGATCTTTTATAGTCAACCTCTATTTCATTTTTTCTTTTTTTATCTGTTTTAAATTTTGATAATTCTTTGTTTAAATTTAAGTTGATATATAATTCATCTCCTAATTGTCTAAAATAACTATCAATTATAAAACTATAATTAACAAAAAAATCGGCATCATAGTTGTACTTATTAGTTTCTTTAATATCATTAATTAAGAATTTATTATTCCCTTTTATAAGTTTTTTATTGTAAAAATCTTTCAATTTAGCGTTTGTGTTCACATCTTCCAAATCGTGGAAGTAATCACTTTTCGGATACCCAGAGATTGTGGTTTTCGAACGTCCTAAAACATTATTATCTACCAGTTTAAGGAAAGTAGTATCAATAATTGCATTTTCTTTGGATTGGATTACCGGAACCTTTTTTATTTTAAATGAGCTTCCATAAGATACGAGCGCCTCTTTTCCTTGTATAAATGATGTTGGCATACCAAACTTAACATACCTTCCCGTTGCATCTAAAAAATATGTTTTTCCTTTATTTTCATAGGAAAGAATCATGTGGTTATCTACGAGAGGAGTTGGAACTTCTTTATAAGTATATGGAATACTTCTAGTTCCAATCCAAGTTAAATTCCCTTTGATTCCTGCAATTTCAAGCATCTTAAAAAGAATGCTTGAATTATCTTTACAATCGCCATATTTCTTCCTAAAAACATCATTAGACTCCCTTGGTATGAAGCCTCCAAGCGCATATTCAAAAGCTATATATTTAATGTTTTTCTGAGTCCAATAATAAATAGCTTTTACTTTTTCAAGATCATTCTTTTTATGTAAAGTAATCTTGTTTACGAGACTTACCAATTCTTTACTTGGTGCATCTCTATTCACATTTTTCACTAATGAATAATACCAATTATATAAATCTGAAACTTCGCCTAATACCGTTTGAGTTTCTCCATTGGCTTTATATGACGTAATTATTGGGATAATGTGTGGTAATGTATTTTTGTAATTCGGTGAATCCTCTTCAAACTCATATTTGTTTTTATTTTTCAACTCCCAGGTATAAATTACTTTTTTCCTTTTTTCTTCTTTAGAGAATCTAATCGTCTCTTTACCTGTATTAAATTCTTTAAACTTTATACTAATTCCTTTATCTATAATTATGGTTACCTTATTGTTTAATATCGGAAAATAGTCTCCAAAATAAAATGGACTTATAAAGCGAGGGTTTTTAATTTTCTGTGAATATTGTAATCTTGATTTAGACCCTTTTTTTAGGTTGGGGTAAATAAAGCTCAACGCTTTAGTATCATCATAAAAAGATTGACCCAAATCATCTTTTTCAATAAAATTTTCAACTTCAAATTCTTTGTACTTGCCTTTTACAAAAGAAAAAGAAGAAGCTTTAATTTTTTCTAACTCAAAAAATGATGAGAACTTTAAAGTGCTTTTAGAACTATATGTTGCAGATTCATTTAAATACAAATCTTCTTCTACAACCTCTTGCTTAATATCTAACTGTCCTTTAGATACTTTAATTGTAATTATAATTTCTTGATTTAATCTTACTTTTCTAGAATTGGGATATTGACTACTATAGCTTTTATATTCATTAGAGTATTGCGAATAAACAGTTATAGAAAAAAGAAAAAGACAATAGGTAATTACCCGTGCTTTAGAAAGTTTCAACTGAAATAATTTTATCATTAAAATATGTTGTTTTTTGCTTAAGCTTTCCTCTTTTATTATAAGAATTATCTACTCCATTTAGTTGTCCATTTAAAAACGCTTTTTCTTCTTTAACTTTTCCATTCTTAAAGTATTCCGTACTTTTTCCATGTTTGATTCCATAAGCATAGTATACTTCTTTCTTAATTTTTCCAGTACTAAAATATTCTTTTATTACTCCATTATATTCGTCATCTATGTAAATAATTTCATTTTCTAGGGTGCCATTATAATCGTATGATTTATACGAATTTATTAAATCTCCATTTTTATATTCCATCACTTTCGAAATATTTCCATTATCATAGAATGCTGAAATTTTACCCGTCTCGTTGGTCATTTTTTTCATCGGAATTTCTTCTCCTTTTTTATTTAAATAACTGTATCCAATTAAAGCTCCATGACTGTAAAATCGAACAAGCTGTAATTTCCCTAATGGATCATAAAATTCTTTTCGACCATGCAAAGTCCCCTCATAATAAGGAGTTATAACGTTTTTAGTGCCATCTTCATAATAATTAACATGCGTTTTTATATTTAATCCATTTTCATAAAAATAGGCATTCTCAATGGTTCCGTTTTTATAATAGGCTGTATAGTCACCATTAAATTTACCATTCAAATAGTTTATTCTAATTTCTACCTCTCCTGTATCATAGTACCAAGTATAAAGCCCATCTAGCTCTCCATTCACAAAATTTCCTGTTCCCTTTATATTTCCATTAAAATAAAATTCTGTGTAGACACCATGTTTAACTCCATTAACATATGGGGTTTTGGTTTCAGTCTTTCCATTAAAATGCTTACTTACAAGCATATAATTATTCTCTTTTGATTGGTGATTTATTTGTTCAAAAACTTTTCCCTCTTTATCATAAATCGTTTCAGAAATAATTTCTCCAAAATTCAGTGTTGCTTTTGAAATAAGGGCTCCATTTCCGCCAAAATATTCTTGATTTCCATGTAGCTTCCCTTTATGGAAAAAATTAATTGATTGAAGTGTACCGTCTAAATAATAATATCTCCACTCTCCATGTTCTAGCCCTTTCTTATACCATCCTTGAACACTCAGCTTACCGTTTAAATGATACCCTGTGTAATATCCTTCAATTACATCTTCTTTATAAGGCGTGATCGAATTCTTATTTCCATTTTTAGCATAGTTAAAATAATCTCCAACAACCTTATTTTCTATAAAATTTCCTTTATTAGTCAGTACTCCATTATTAGAATAAAACTTCCATTCCCCTTTTTTTCCACCAGAAATATCATAAAGGCCTTCAGAAGTCTTATTTCCTAAAGGTGAAAGTCCTACATAATAAAATTCTCCAGCTTTCTTTTTTCCTTCTTTAAGAACGATTCCTTTCTTATCATAAAATTTAAATGAAATGATTTCTCCTTTACGATATATAAAATCGTAATGTAATTTTCCATCAGTATCGTAATATCTATAAAGATCTGTTAGTTTTCCTTTTTTGTACGTATATTCACTTTGCAGTGTTCCATTAGCGTAGTATTGTTTCCATATTCCATTATAAGAACCATCCAAACTCTGCCCTTTTTCATTTAATTGTCCATTTGCATAGTATGATTTATAACTTCCATTTAAAGCGCCATTTGCATAATAAATTTCTGAAGATTTTTGTTTGTTAAAATGATATTTTGTTTCTAAGCCATTAATTTTATCTGCAACATAATTTGCCTTAGAATACACTTCTCCATTTGCATAATACTCTACAACCTCGCCATCTACTAACCCATCTTTGTACGGAATATAAAATTCAAGTATTTTTTCTCCAACTATAAAGTATGATTTATAGATGCTGTCTAGTTTTCCTTTTTTGAAATATTTATGCTGAATCAAGGCTCCTTTTTCATTGTAATATTTATACACTCCATCCAAGGCATCTTCTTTATAATTTGCATCTACATATAACTTCTGATTTTCATGCAACATTATATTCTTTCCTTCTAGTTTTCCATTTTTATAAAATGCCGTTTCTTTAATTTTATTTAATCCATAATACCATGTCCATTTTCCTGTTTTCTTCCCCGAATCATCAAAATTTCCTTTTGCAATTAATAAACCATACTTATTATAATATTCCCAATAACCTACTTCATGATTATCGTTCATTTTACCAATAGCTTCAACATGCGATGCACTATAATTGAAAATAATTTTTTGTTTTTTATCATTAAAAACAACATCATTTGCTGCAATAATGCCTGTCCATTTTATTTTAAATGCTTCTAAGAAGGCCGTTATTTTCTTTGTGTTTTTCTGAATAATTTTTTTAAAATCAGCGTTTTCAACAGCATAAGAAAGCGTATATGTAAAATCATCGAAATAATTATTTTCGGCTATCCATTTATACAGTGTCACATATTTTGTATCCCAAAAACCACCATTTCCTTCAAAGTTCTTTAACTGCTCTATCATTGCATGATTTTGCTTTGTTAAAGCTATATTTATTTTATTTTCAATTTTATAATTCTCACCTATAGCCATTTTACTGTCTAAGACCAAATCGATATCTTCATAAGAATCATCTGCATCTAACAATTCTAAATCCAGATTTTTTTTGTTAGAATTTTTAACTTTAGCTAAATTATTAAGAGATCTAAGTGTATTAAAAGCACCAGCACCATCTGGTTCTAGTAGCATATAAATATTATAACACATTAACGCTTGCGTAACCCTTTCTTGTTTGTAGAATATATTACCCATCTGAAGATGCGGTTTTCTATATAATGGATTTAGCGTGATACACTCTTTATACGCAGATATAGCCTCATTTAGTTTTCCTTGGGTTTCAAATACAACCCCTTTATTAAACCATAATAAATAATTTTTCGGATAGGTTTTTATACCCGCTTCATACACTTTTATCGCTTCATCGTATTTTTTAAGATTGGTTAAAGCAACTCCTTTATTTATAAAAAAATAAACCTTAGAACCATTGAAATTACTGGTTATTCCTTCATTTGCAACCTTGATAACCTCGTCATACTTTTTTAACTTAAAGAGGTAAAATGACTTAGAGGATAATACACTATAATAGGTAGAATCATTTTTACTAATCTTATTTAGAAGCGCCAATGTTTTTTCATTATTACCACTATCAGATGTTTCTGTAGCAAGTTTTTCTATTTCAGAATAATCAATAAACGGAATTTTTTCTTGTGAAAAACCAACTTTGGCAACAAGAACTATAGCAATCAATATCTTTTTCATTTAGTAAAAATAATTAAAAATTTATGATTATTGAAAAGAATTAAGAAGAAAACAAACCACCATAAA
>CAJXYJ010000068.1 GCA_913063255.1 uncultured Flavobacteriales bacterium
CTTTCGAAAGTAAGACCCTGACTTTTATGAATGGTTATTGCCCAAGCAAGTCGTAATGGAATCTGAGTAAAAGAACCGATTATGTTTTCTGAAATCTCTTTTGTGTCTGGATGAATGGTATAATTAACGTTATCCCATTTTTCTGAAGTTATCAAAATATTTTCAGAATCATTTGGACATTGAACAGTAACTTCATCTTTACCTAAGGAAATGATTTTCCCAATCTTACCATTATAATATCTTTTCTCGGGACTGCTATCGTTTTTAATAAACATTACTTGTGCTCCAACCTTTAGCTTTAGTTCTTCTAGTGTTGGGTAAGAATACTCTTGAAATTTACCATCAATTTGCGCTTGAAATCTTTGAGGTTTAACTTCAAGTTTATTTAATTCAATTTCATTTATTGTATTGGCACGATGATTATGAGTAGTAAGGGTAATATATCCGTCTTCATTTTTTGGGGAAAAATCTGGGACAAACCTATTGTTTAATTCTTTAGCCGATTTTTCTGAAAGCTTATTGTTCCTTATTTCGTTTAATATTTCAATGAATTTTTGATTGTCTTGTCTATAAATATGTTTCAACTCAATACTTATAGCATTTGCTTCATTAAAAGCATTGCTACTAAAAAAATAGGGAGTTTTATAATGTGGTCGCAACATCTCCCATTCATTATCTTTAACAACGGGCGATAGTTGTTGCAAATCTCCAATCATCAATACCTGGACACCTCCAAAAACCTTATTCCTATTTTTATAGCGTCTTAATACCTGATCAATACCATCTAATAAATCGACACGAACCATACTAATCTCATCAATTATTAATAAATCCAAAGATTTAATAATATTGATTTTTAATTTACTGAATCTAAATTGAGATTTTGAATTGTTAGAAAAGGTGGAGCCTGGTATTATAGGCCCAAAGGGGACCTGAAAAAAAGAATGAATGGTAACTCCTTTTGCATTAATAGCAGCAACACCTGTTGGCGCTACAACAACCAATCTTTTTAATGAATTTAATTTTAAATTGTGTAAAAATGTGGTTTTCCCTGTACCTGCCTTTCCTGTTAAAAAAATATTTCTATCCGTTTTTTCAACAAAATCCCATGCTAGATTAAGCTCTAGATTTTTTTGCATGATATAAATGTATTGAAGGGAGTTTTTCTAAAACCAAAGGTAGTAAATACCACTGATTTTTAAAAAAGAATAATTGCTAAAACTTTGCCTCTTTTCGTAATTGTGCCATTTTAATTGCAGCGATTGCTGCTTCTGTTCCTTTATTGCCATGTATTCCTCCACTGCGGTCGATAGCTTGCTGTAGATTATTATCTGTAAGTACACAGAATATAACAGGAATATCACTTTGAACATTTAAATCTTTAATTCCCTCAGAAGTTGCCTGACAAACAAAATCGAAATGTTTGGTTTCTCCTTCTATTACAGAACCTATGGCTATGACAGCATCCAACATATCGAAGCTTTGTTGCATTTTTTTACAACCATAAACCAATTCGAAACTACCTGGAACATTCCATCTCACAATATTTTCCTTAATACCTCCACAATCCAAAAGGGCATCATAAGCGCCTTGGAATAGTCCTTCGGTAATATTAGGATTCCATTCAGAAACAACAATCCCAAACCGAAAGTCTTTCGCGTTTGGGATTGTTGTTTTATCGTAAACAGATAAGTTTTTATTTTTTGTTGCCATTACTGCATTGCTTCCGCTTTTCCTTTATATAAAGTTGCTTTAGATGCTTCTGGAGATTTTGGGTAATTATCAGCAATTGCATTAAAATGTTTTAAAGCAACATCTGTATTCCCTAAATTAAGTGCAATAATTCCAGCTTTTAATAAAAATCTTGGTGTAGTAACCTCATTAGCTTTCATAGAAGCAGCATTTTCGTAATATTTCAATGCATCTTCAAATTGATTTAATTGTGCAAAAGCATCACCTATTGCTCCTTTAGCTAAAGGTCCTACAGTATCGTCATCAGATTTAAAAGAATCTAATTGTGCGATAGCTTCTTGATAGTTTCCTGTATTTAAATAAGCAATCCCTGCATAATACTTTGCTAAATTAGCTGCATTAGTACCGCCGTAATTATCTATAATATCTAAAAACCCAAATTTACCATTACCTCCCTCAAGAGATAAGTTGAAAAGTGAATCTTTTGAACTTGCCGTTAGGGCTTGTTCGTAAAAAGTTTGTGCTTGAAACATTTCATTCATAGCTTCCGTTTCCTTTGGCTCTTGAATAAATTGTTGGAATCCTAAATAAGCTAAAACACTTATAGCGACTACTCCTACAAATATTAATATCGCTTTTTGGTTTTTTTCTACCCAAGCTTCTGTTTTAGATGCTCCCTCGTCTAAGGTACTAAATACTTCTGCCGTTGTACTTTCTGCCTCAATTTTATCTTGCTTTTCGGCTTTGGTTGTAGGCTTATTACCTTTTTTCTTATATGTTGCCATAATCTATACTTTGTTAAGTGTGCAAAAATATAATTTTTATTAGATATTAAAAGCACAACTATTTATTATTTTTCAATAATTTGCAAGGGTTTAAAGATAGCCCTTTTTTAAAAGAAAATATCGCTAAAAACCAAAGCAACACTTTGATTACTATGACATTAAATCAATTATCTCTTCTTAACTATAAAAACTTCGAAACGGTTTCTTTTCAGTTTGACCCTAAGATAAATTGTTTAGTGGGCAATAATGGGGTTGGAAAGACGAACGTTTTAGACGCTATTTATCACTTATCATTCGGAAAAAGTTATTTTAATCCAATTACCAGTCAAAACATAAAACACGGAGAGGAATTTTTTGTTATTGATGGCAATTACACAAAATCTGAAAGAGAGGAAAAAATAATAATTAGTGCCAAGCGCGGACAGAAAAAAATTATTAAACGCAATGGCAAACCCTATACTCGCTTTAGTGAGCATATTGGTTTTTTACCTCTGGTAATTATTTCACCTGCAGATCGTGACCTCATCATAGAAGGTAGTGATACCCGTAGAAAATTTATCGATGGGGTGATTTCACAAGGAAACTCAAAATACCTTCAAACGTTAATTAATTATAATAAGGTTCTAGCACAACGCAACTCTTTATTAAAGTATTTTGCAGTAAACCATACCCATAATCAAAGTACTTTAGATATTTATAACGAGCAGATGCATGAATTAGGCTCTTATATATTTGAAAAGCGAAAGGAGTTTTTAGAGGAATTTATGCCGATATTTTTAAAACGATATCAATCTATAAGCAATGCTAACGAATCAGTTTCCTTAGTTTATAAAAGTCAGTTGCAAGAAAAAGATTTGCTTAGCCTACTAAACGAACATACTCAAAAAGATAAATTATCTCAATACAGTAATTACGGGATTCATAAAGATGATTTACTTTTTGAAATTGACGAACATCCCATTAAAAAGTTTGGTTCTCAAGGACAACAAAAATCCTATTTAATAGCTTTAAAACTCGCACAATTCGATTTTATTAAAGTCCATAATAAAGTAAATCCTATTTTATTGATGGATGATATTTTTGACAAGCTTGATGAAAAAAGAGTAGAACAAATAATAACCTTGGTAGATAATGAAGATTTTGGACAATTATTTATCAGTGACACTCATGGAGACAGAACGGAAAATATTATAAAAAAAGTACATCAATCCTACCAGATGTTTACACTATAAAGAATTTAAAAGAATGGCAAAAAGAAGAAAAGGTGAAAACAACACGATAAGTGACGTTTTAAAAGGATTTATAGACAAAAACCGATTACAAAAAGGTTTGGATAAGGTTTCTATACAAGATGCTTGGAATACTGTAATGGGTACTGCCATTTCAAAATACACTACTGCCATTATATTGGAAAGAGATGTATTGTACATCCAATTAAGTTCTTCAGTACTACGAGAAGAATTAAGCTATGGTAAGACCAAAATAATTAAACTCATCAATGAAGAGATGGGAAAAGAAATAATTACAAAACTGGTATTGCGGTAATTTGTCTTTCTGAATATAGTGAGAAATCTTCTGTCATTCCGACAAAGTATAACGCCGAGGAATCCCAATTTCATTCAAATAAAGTGAAGAGTATTAAATAAAGATTCTTCAGTCACAAACTCCTTCTGAATGACAAAACGAATCTGAATGACAAAAAAAATGTCCTTAATTTCTTAAGGACATTTTAAATTATTCTATATCGGTATGTCTTAGAACATTTCTCTTCCTGAAAAATGAAAAGCACCTTCGATAGCTGCATTCTCATCACTATCAGATCCGTGAACAGCATTTTCACCAATAGAAGCTGCATATATTTTTCTAATAGTTCCCTCTGCTGCTTCAGCAGGGTTAGTAGCACCAACTAAGGTACGGAAATCTTCTACTGCATTATCTTTTTCTAAGATAGCTGCAACGATTGGCCCTCTTGTCATATACTCTACTAACTCACCATAAAATGGACGTTCACTATGAACTTCGTAAAAAGTTTTAGCATCGTCTGTAGTCATTTGTGTAAGCTTCATAGCAACAATTCTAAATCCTGATGCTGTAATTTTTTCAAGTATAGCTCCAACATGTCCTTTTTCAACACTATCAGGCTTTAACATAGTAAACGTTCTGTCTGTTCTCATTTTTTGTAAAATTTTTTGCAAAAATATGGAATTTGATGTCAATTACAAGAAATTGTGGATTAAATATTACGTATAGATAAACAACTAGTTTACCTACTATATTTTAAATTCGCTTTCTTGTTATTTTAATTTATCCTTAAAGAAGGTTATCGTACGATTCCAAGCTAATTCCGCTGCTACTTTATCAAATCTAGGCGTTGAATTATTATGAAACCCATGCTTTACTTCTGGATAAATATGTGCCTCATATTGAATATTGTTTTCAATAAGCACTTTTTCATATTCTGGCCAGCCAGCATTAACTCTCTCATCTAATGCAGCAAATTGCAATAATAAAGGTGCTTTAATTTGAACTGTTTCTATAGCGGTAGGTTGCATCCCATAAAAAGGAACCGCAGCAGAAAGATCAGGCAATTTAGTTGCCATCATATTAGAAATCCATCCTCCAAAACAAAAACCAACTACACCAATTTTACCGTTACAATCCTTATGAGATAAAAGGTAATTATACGCAGCAATAAAATCTTCCAGCATCTCATTTTTATCTCGTTTTTTTTGCATTGTTCTTCCATCATCATCATTACCGGGATACCCTCCTAAAGGCCATAAGGCATCTGGTGCTATTGTTATAAATCCTTCCAAAGCAGCACGGCGCCCAACATCTTCTATATAGGGGTTAAGTCCTCTATTTTCATGTACTACAATAATTCCTGATAATTTGGCATTTGCCTCTTTTGGTTTTGATAAAAGTGCACGAATTTCTCCACCCCCTTTAGGTGAATTGTACATCACATAATTTGAAATCAGCCTAGGATCCTCTTCTTCTATTAAAATAGAATCTAAATAGTTTGGCATTACAAAACTAAGCAAGGAAGAAACCGTAATCCCCCCAATTGCAAATAGAGATAGCTTTTCAATAAATTGCTTTCTATTTAACTTGTTATGTGCATAATCATCATAAAGATCAAAAATCTCAGGATTGATATTCTCCTTTTTTAATTTCTTCATTTTCCAAAATTTTGATTAATAATTTACTCCGGTTATGAGCCACAGTTATCTATGTTTTCGAGAACCGTTTTATAGTTTTCACTTAATTGACTATTTAGTTGATTTAAAAAACCTAGAATATTCATCAATTCTTTTAGTTCTCTTTTTTGCAATGCATCTGCAGCCTTATTTATTTCCTTTTGAACAAGCCGCTGTAAACTATACAAACTTTCCAAATCGTATAAGCATTCATAATCAAATTCATTTAAAACACTTAAGGTTTTAGTGGTATCCCAAGCAATTTCGTTTAGTATCGGCATTTCGAGTAGAATAACAGTACTACCTTCATATCTATATACTCCATTTTCCAAAGGGATTGAATCTGAAACCCTATAAAAATCAGGGTATTTTGTTTTAAGAATACTTAGCGCTTTAGGAGTCGAGATAATTTGAGTACTATTTCCGTCAAATTTATTTTTATATTCTGAATAAGCTAATAAAATTAAATGATTTTGTTCTTGTGCTATTTCTAGTTGATTACTATTATTTATTACCTCCTCTGTTATTTTAGTAATTGCTACTTTTTTATCGGCAATTGCCTTCTTTGAAGCGTTCCAATTATTAAACCAAATCGCAAGGTTTATACCTATAAATATTAATAGTATTTCTCCTAAAACGTATTTCCAATTAAATTCTTTTTTTCCTAGTTTAAAAAACCTCATAAATTAAATCTATTTTATTTTTAAAGCTTAGCCCCAATTTTAGCACCTATCAAAGCCATAGGTATATAAGCAACAAGAATATCTGCAATAGCAAACCAATTTGGTCCAGGTAATAAGTAATTAACCACAATACCTCCTATTAAAAACAAAATACCAACTATCAATGCCATTTTCATTTTATGAATTGCAGCAATCTTAAATGCAATAGCTGCTCCAACTAGTGTTCCAAGGGCATGTGCTAAAAATGGAAAAATAAAATATTCAAAATCTAGAGTTGGGAGAATTTCGGCAAATGCTTCCATATTATTAGGATTTATCCCTTCAATTGGGAATATGCTATGACCAGCTTTGACTAGCCCCATATTGATTATACTGCCTCCAATCCAACCTGCAATAACTGCTAAAACATTTTTAACTATAGGATTCATAATTAATATTTTTGTTAGTTTTTAATGTAAATATCTTCAAACATATTTGAAAGAAGATATTCGAATATCCTTTTATTGATTCTTCGAAAGATATAACATTTTATTTACTCAATTTTTTAATTCCCACTTAGTGGAGTACCAAAAATCCCAACTGCAAGTTCTGCCCAAATAAGAAGAAGTATTATAAAAAGAGCTATAGAGATTACGATTCGGTAATTGATATTCTTTATTTTTCTTATAATGAGATCAAGAATTAATCCAGTGCTAAAAAGTAATATACCAGCCACTAAAAAATCGCCTAATGTCCAATTCACTTGTTCTGAAAACTGCATCGCAATTAACGGAATGAGTAATAGAACTGTTATTGTGAGTAGGATGATTTTATGTCTTTTTATCATAATTTTATTTATTCGTCTTTTTTAGACTCTTCCCCTTTCTTCTTTTTAGTTAATCCAGCACCTATTCCTAATCCAATATAATTTTTTGTTCTTTATAATTATAGTTAAGAATCGAATTTAGCAAATAAGTAAACTAATATATTAAAACTCAGCTTTTTTATGAAATACCAATTTTTGCTTACTTGTGGGATGCGTAAATTCTAAGGTGTCTGCATGCAAATACAAGCGATTCGATTTTTTTCCATATAAATCATCTCCAATAATAGGGATATTTAATCCTAAGGCATGAGAAGCATGTACTCGTAATTGATGTGTTCGCCCAGAGATTGGATAGAAATGTATTTTCGTTTTTCCGTTTTTACGTTCTATAACTTCCCAGTTAGTTTCTGCTGGTTTTCCATGTTCATAACAAACCAATTGCCTGGGCCTATCGTCTAAATCTACCCGAAGTGGTAGATTAATAGTTCCGGTATTATCGTTAACAATCCCGTCTAATAAAGCCGTATATCTTTTGTGTACTGTTTTATTTATAAACTGACTTTGCAAATCTTTATGTGCTTTTTTGTTCTTTGCTAATACCAATATTCCAGAAGTAGACATATCTAATCGATGGACAATAATGGGGCCTGAAATGTTTTTTACTCCTTGCTTAACCCTAGTATACACCGAATCTTGAATGTGAATTCCTGGAACCGATAGAAAATCTTCTGGCTTGTAAATCACTATCAAGCTTTCATCTTCAAAAACAGTTTCGAGTTCTTTACCAATGGCAGGATTTTGCAACAAGGGGTTTGTATCCATTTCTATACCTGACAACATATGTGTTAAAATAGGTTTGCACTTTCCTTGACAAGCGGGATAAAATTGTTGGTGTTTTCGTATTTCTTTATTTGGCGATTGTCCCCACCAAAATTCAGCCATTGCAATAGGTTTTAAATCATGTAGAAAAGCATATTGTAATAATTTTGGAGCAGCACATTCTCCAGAACCTGCAGGTGGAAATTGTTCCGAAGTTTCAGAAAATAATTGACTTAAGTTTTTGTGTTCTTTTTTTGAATTTAAAAACTGATACTGTTCAAATAAATATTGTTGCAATGCTGCAGATTTTGTTTTGCGTTGCTTCTTTAATATTGATATTTTCTTGGTGAAAACGGAGAGCTTTTCTTTGAGAGCTTTTAGCGTATGCTCCCAATAACGATTTACATTATTAAAAAAATATTTAGCCTCTAAACTTTCTTTAGCCAAAGCTTCTTCTAAAGTAGCATAATCTTCTAAGCTTAGTCTAGAATGTGCTTTTAATCTTCTAAAATTCCGATCTTTTTTTGCAGCTTTTAAGTCCTCTTTCTTTTCTTGAATATCAATAGATGCCTTTCTCTTTTCTGAATTATATTGTGCTAGCAATGTAAGATAATCCGTATGGTTCTCTAAATTTTCTAAGTCTAGATTGATTTGGTTTAACACCTGTTCCTCTTTTAAGAAGTAGGAATCTTTAGTAAGCATATCATAAACTGGTGGAACAAACTTTTTATGAATGTTTTTTTCTGCCAACTTCCCGGAAACGGATGTAATATAACCGATTTCGTTTTTAGTGTTTTGCACTACTAAAATCCCAAACATTTTTCCAATTACCGACCCTTTTTTAGAAGGGGCTAAACCAAAATTATGTTCAAAATCGGTTTGTGTTTGCAAATAATTTTGCACTTCGCTTGCAGCGAATTCACACAATGGATGTGGCTCATAATAAAACGGAAAAGTAAACTTACTCGGGAGTTTTATCTCGTTTATAGAAGTAGAAAAATATTGAAAATGTGTTTGCACAATCGTGAAAATAATATTCTGGGCAAATATAATTTTTAAAATAGCAGTAGACAAGAACTAATATAGAACTAAGATAAGATGCAAATGTAGTCGTGAAAATTAGATCAACATTATAGGATATTACCCTTCTTTTTTCCTGAAATTCAATGTATTGGTTCCCAATATTAAAAGCCAAAGGCAAATCCCAATTTCTCCTATAGAAGCTGGTAAGCCTACAATAGTTGAGAAAATTGTTTTATGGAAATCGCCATAGAGAAAGCCTCCAAAAAATGTAATTAAATATCCAAAACATCCTGCCATTAATAGTATTCCCAATAATTTTGGAAGAAACCCAGATTTATAAACTAAATATCCAAAAGGAAATAACCAAAGTCCCCAGAATATTTGAGAGAGTTCAATTCCATTATTATAGTAATCTAGATGTAGCATCACTTGAGTTTGTAACTCCGTTATTTCTAATTCTTGTAAATATTCAGCTTTAGAGATTAATGTTAAGGTTGAAAATTTGTTTAAAATATTGATGAAAGAAATAGGGATGCTTACTAATGCAAATAACACCATAAGGCTTGCGTAAACTTTATTTACTTTACTTAAGAGTTTATATAAAACTAAAGGCAAAAGTAAGAAAGTAAGAAAAGTGATGATACCACTCACAATTCCTAAACGAAACAAAAACTCTGAATTAACAATGTTTTCAAACGTTTTGGAAGCATCAGTCCAAACTATAAATTTAGACGGGATGTATAAAAGATTAATTATCCCGCAAATTATTAAAATTAAATAAAGGGTTCCTGCAATTCTTGCTGTTTTATTTCTTGCTGTCATTTTATTTATTTAAATATGTTATTCCCTTGGCCATTTCCAAGCATACCAAACAATTAAAGCAGTTATAATACTTTCTAAAATGGCTAAAAACACATAAAATAAATACCATTCGTTAGTGGAATAAATACCTACTAAGACCGTCATTAAAGTAAATAATACCCCAAATACGATATTAAGAATTCGGTTTATTTTTGCTTTGAGGATAACTGAAGCTGCAACCATCACTGAAGAAATTGCCAAAATTACGGATGCTATTAGTAATTTGATTGGACTGTCTAAAGTATTTTCGCCTGTAATTAAACTGTTTACTTTATCTGGTGTATATAGCTCAAAGTAGTCTCCATATAAATAACACAATGTAACAGAAGCCCACAATGCAGCGAGTTTGATTTTGATATTTATTTTTGAATTTTCTAACATAATTTATAAGTGTTTAATAATGTAATCAATATAACGCTATAATTATGAAGACGCAAATGTGTTACAAAAGGTTGCCTGGGTTTTTATATTACATAAACCCTAATTGCTTCATTATTGTAATTCTGTCGAAAACTTGCGAATGTCCATTAATCAAATTTCTCTAACAAAATCTAAAAATACTTTTTTATGAAGTTCAAGATCCATATTAGGAGAAAGTGCTACACGCGCAATATAATCCTTGTCGCCTTCTTTGGTTGTCCCTTGTGTAGATGTTGCCGGTATGGTCCAATAACAACCCATTAACTGTCCATAGCTTACACAATACTTACTTTCATTGGGGATTTCTGTAATCATTAAATGGATTAATTTATGATTTAATGCTCTTTTATAAGATTCTTTTTCTTCAGCAGTATTCCCTTTAGTAGGAAGATCTAATGAAAACACCGATGGAGTAAATCCTTGCTTCACTAATTCTTCTGAAACAAAATTGATTTTGGCTTCTGGTAATGTCTCCTTGATGAAGGTTACAAATTCTCGTGTATTTTGATAAGCATCCATTATTCTTTCATTCATGGACGGTAATTGTTTGGCTAATATTTCCATTTGAAGATTGGTAGCTTCATTATCGCAAAGTTTTAAATGCATTTCAATTTTCTCCATCAACGTTTCCGTTTTACTATTTCCTACCACATAGCCAGCTGTACATTGGCCGCCACTTGGAAATTTAGATCCACTAGCATACGAAATAGTTCTAACCGTAGAGAGTATTTCACCTTCACCCAAAAAGTGTACATTAGGGCAAAATGTTTGATCCAAAATAAAAACGGGATCGATCGCAATTTCACCTTTACTTGTTTTACGGACTGCACTTAAAGCCCCTTTTAATTGTATAAGGTCTGGAACCTCAACCCTAGGATTTGTCGGAATTTCGGCAATTATATAAGGGATCGCATCTTCATTTGCAATTTTATCTAAAACGATATTAATACTTTGAACCATATCGTTATCGCCATCTACTGCTAAATCGATAACCTCTACATTTTCAATACAAGCTGCAACTCTTCTTGCTTGGTCATTTGTACCACCATAACAATTTGAAGGAACAACAAATTTAATAGCCTTTCCTTTATGATTTTCTTGTGCATCGTGCACTAATCCCATCATAATAGCATATTGAATAGATAGTCCACTAGAACCAACGAGTGCTTTTGTAGCTGCACCGGTAATGGTTGCAATTGAATCTAAAACTAGTGTTTTACTTCGACTTAGCGCTGTACTAATATTTGTCTCGACATTACTTTTCTTACTTTCAAAAGAAGACTTGTCTATGAGAGCAATTAAGGCCGTAAGACAATTGGCTGGTGTCATTGCAATAGTTTCTCTTCTTCTTACATGCTGAATTTCTGAAACATAACTTTCATTATGTCTGCCTGCAGGCAGGTAAGGTTCTCCATTTACTAATAAAATACTTCCAAGATGAGAATAAGCATGGATAACAAAATCAATGTTTTTGTTGAGATTGTTTTTAAAAATTTCATCTTGCTGAGAAAAGAAAATGGAACTGCCGGTAAAATCGGAAATCTCAGAAATATCTTCTACTTTATTTAATTCAAACTTATAACCATAAACACGCTGTAATACTTCAGCATCAAAAAAATGTGGTAAATCGCCTGTATAATTTATTTGTGTGCTTTTATTATCTAATAAATTTTTCCTTAAAATGGATAAAATAGGAGTTGTCTGTGATGAAAAACTAATTGCATTTTTTGGTTTTAGATGATGCAGTTTAGCAATCGCCCATTCTAGAACAGAGGATAATGGATGACCTAACCTTATGTAATCGTATGCAGTTGGTAATTCACTTAATGCAGATGCTTTATAATTATTCTCATTATATAAAATTTCAAACTGTTCTAAAAATTGAGTTTTGGCCAATTTTTCATCGTAAATATCTAGTCGATGAGTAGTTAGATTCAACCAGCTAGTTGGCATATTTTCTAATACATTTTTAATATAATCTAGTATTTTAATGTCTTCCATAATATTCCCCTTTAGAAAAACCAAAAATATACATTTATTAAATTTATATCATACGTGTTATAATACATTTTGTTAAATATTACCAATGTTTTTGGCTAGGCTTACGTTGCAAACAAATCCCTGTCTGCCCTAAGGCTGGTGATAGGGTTTTTTGGCTAAGCATTGAATTTAACAAAAAGGCTTGGATTTCTGGTAGGAATTTCAGCCGTAATGACACGAGCGAAGCGAACTGGCGAAGCAATTATAGGCGGTGTTGGCAACAGTATTTATTTTAAATCTTTTATATGATTATGAATAGATTCAATGTCTTCACAGTAAATGAACTTTATTCCAGTCAGTTTTTGTAATTCTTCTCCGTTATTAATTATATCTTTTTTGTCTGGTGATAAAAATATGTGGCATTTTTCTTTATATGCTGTATCAATGTGTCGAACATCATTATAATTTTCGGCTCCAATAATTGCTTCAATTTTCTCAAATATTTCAGAACGTACAGTATCTGAAATCCTTATGTCACTACTAGATAGTACGAAACTAGAACTGGCTAATAATTCAGATGGTTTTTTGGAGCTAATTGTTTTTTTATTAAAATTTTCAAATGGGAATGAAATTAATTTAATATTATCCTCATTTTTCAATTTTTTAACTCCTTTAGACATAGCTCCATCTTCACAATAAATTT
Source organism: uncultured Flavobacteriales bacterium (assembly GCA_913063255.1). Lineage (GTDB taxonomy): Bacteria > Bacteroidota > Bacteroidia > Flavobacteriales > Flavobacteriaceae > Marifrigoribacter. Next base: position 12,972 of record CAJXYJ010000068.1, read on the forward strand.
TAATCATCGAATATAGTTTTTCATATTGTTGCCAACTTCTTATATCATCAACTTTATGGACGTTTATTCGCCAATACAAGATGGTATCATTATTTTTTATGAGTATTTATCAATACTTTAATAAAAAAAGGGGAGTCAATTTTTATAGGGAGCTAATTATTTTCTTTGTCTAAGTTAGGATTTTAGAGAGGACAAATGAAGTTTAAGCTGTAGGGGTTTTCAACAGACTTATTAACGGGTTTTATGGTGAAGGGTGAATAGTGAATAGTGAATAGTGAATAGTTATTTTAGTTTTTTAGCAATCAAGATGGTATGTATTTCTTCGCTCTTATCCGATTTCTCAAATTTCTTATGCATTATTTCTACTATTTCAAAATCATTCTTTTCTAGTTCTTCCTTAAAACTATTTAAATTGTGATAGTAAAAAAACACTCTGTCTCCGCTACTGCCAGATAGATAATTAGAACTTTCGTAATCCCCTTCTACAAAACTCAAATAAACAACTCCAGAATCTGTCAATAAATTAGAACTATCCTTTATTAATTTGGTACAATCTTCTTTAGACAAATACGGAATACAAAAACCTGCAATAATAGCATTGTATTCCATATTTAGTTCACCAATATCCCTACTATCTAATACTCTAAAGTCGGCAGCTATATTATTCTTTTTAGCCAGGGCTATCATATTTGGAGCAATATCTGTAGCTGTAATTTTAAAGTCAGATCGCTTCTCTAATAGATATTTTGTGATATTTCCTGGGCCACATCCAATTTCTAAAATACTTGAATTTTTCTTTGGTATTAGTTCGGAAAAAATATCATAGCTGTCATTATATAAATCTAAGTCCATAAACTTATCCTTATAAATAGAAGCTATTTTATTCCAAGT
>CAJXYJ010000069.1 GCA_913063255.1 uncultured Flavobacteriales bacterium
AGCATCAATGATAGTGGCAGATCTTAATAAAATATTCATTTGTAGAATTTTAAAATAAGCATTTCCAATATAAGAAATAGTAATGCAAAAATAGCAAACCATTTCCAATAACTGTTAATTGTGTTTTCTGAAGCGATAGAATTAAAAAGTTCCTCGACAGTTTGGTATACATTTACACCCTTCCAATCCTTAGGGTCTGAATATTGCAATATACTTTCACCTCTATGATAATTATAGCTTACATTCTCCAAGGCAAGTTGATCTTTTTCAATACTGAAGATACCTGCTTTTGATGGTTCACCCTCAGTAGTTACCATCACTTTTGTTTCTTTAGTTTGTTGTAAAGGAATAAAATTTAAGGTACTGTCTTTTAAAGTTAAAATTTCGTCTTGTAACAGTTTTACAGGGACTGCATAGGTATTTTGTTTTCCTATTTCGTAATATAACTTTGGAAGTGGCAAACTTTGTTTTGCCATATTATAGAGTGTAGGAACTATTAATGGAGAACTTTGAAAATTAGAATTGTCTAAATTGAAAGATGCTGTACTTACAAAGGTATTGTTCTGCTGTATTATAAAAGGTTTGTTATCTTCAAATCGCAACACTGAAGTTGCTCGTGTATTTAAATTATAATAAGAATTCACCTTTGGGTATTGGAAATTAACGACTTGTTTCTCAAAAACGTCTGTGTATAAAGGATGGTCAAATACAATTTGACTAATCTTTTTTTCTTGTAGATCTATTTCTGAAAGAATTCCCATCTGTAATTTCATTAATAAAGTATTGTATTCCTCAAGATTTCCTTTAATGGAAGGAATTATAAAAACACTTCCACCTTGATCTGAAAATGACTTTAATGCAGTACTCAACGATTCTGGAATGTTTTGTAGTTCATTAAGAATTATTAAATTCTGTTCTGGAAATTCGCTGTAATTAAGACTTTCTGAATCTTGTTGTTTAAAATCAAATTCTTCTGGATTAAAAATCCGTTGTAAATAAGAAGCCGAAGATTCATTTAAAGATAATACTTTTATCTTTTTAACAGTATTAATAGAAAAGTATAAGGTGTTGTCGAATAGTAAATTAGGGTCATTTAGTTCTAGTTTGCCTTTAAACTCTGAAATATCCTTGATATCGAAACTTATAGACTTCGTTTTTTGATTAGAAAAGTCTATAGCTGTTTTAGCAATGAGCGCTTCATTATTGAACAATGAAATAGGCACAGTGCCCTGAATATCACCGTGGCTTGTAACCTTTACAATAAGCTCATTGTTTGCTATATATGTTGTATCTAAACTTATGTTTTTTGCATTAGTGGCCTTTAAATGTACCGCATCGACTTTTATATTTTCTGTATTTCCAATTTCCTGTAAAGGGAAAGCACCTTTTTGTTGAAAATCTGAAACGATAATCAATCGCTTCTCGACAGACATGTTTTTGGAAAATAATTGGTTGGCTTTGAGGATTATTTCAGAGGGGGATAACTGCTCTTGTGTATAATTTACAGATAAGATTTGGTTTTTAAAATCTTGTAATGAAGTATTTCTGTGTGAGTAGTCGTTTGTAAACCAACTTATATTATCGGTTGTAGATTGTGAGTATAATTGCTGCAAAGCTCGTTGTAACAAGGAGCCTTCATTCCCTTTAATTTGCATACTAAAAGAGTTGTCTACGTACAGTACTGTCTCTTTTTTAGTATTTAATGCGGTTTTAGAAGCGGAAAAAGGTTGTGCAAAAGCCAAGATGATACAGGCAAGTGCAAGTAATCTCATTAAAAGCGTAAGCCATTTTTTTAATTGTGAACTTTTTCGAGTTTGTATGGTAACTTTTTTCAAAAAAGCAACATTAGTAAAAGCTACTTTCTGAAATTTTCTAAGTTGAAAAAGATGAATGAAAATAGGAATGAGTAGGAGAAATAACGCGTAAAGAAGTTCAGGGTGTTTAAACTGCATTCCAATATTTATTGGACAAATATAATCATTGCTGTATAATAAAAGAGATAACTTAACAAAAAATGCCCTTGTTTATAAACAAAGGCACTTAATAATATTTTTGTTTTTTGGAGTATTGTTTTATTTAATTTAAGATGGGCCACCCTCGTAACATACTTCAAACCACATAGCCCAATTATTTCCATTGACCTGTTCTCCATTTGCCCAAGCAGTTTCTTCTTGATGAGTTACTGTATTATAGACAACAGCATGAGCTACTACCCAAGTACATTCATTTATTGCTAATTCATAAAGATCTGAATAAGTAAATGTTGTAACGCCATCACCATGGTCTGTTTTATAAGGAAATCTTCCTATTTTTGGATTACCAGGTCTAGTTGCCGGCATATCTTCTTGAGATCCTACATATAGATGTGTTTCTAAGATTACCCAATCACCTTCAGTTTCATAGGTAACATCAAGATTTCCATCTATTTCTGTAATTACAACATTTCCAGAATCAGTATTTTGTCCAGCGATTAAATTAGTATATGAATCTAATCCTCTTTCAATGTTTTCTGTAAGTAAATTTCCCTGTACATCAGTTTCAATGTTTTCGGTTGAGCAGCTTATTAATAAAATAGTACTCAAAATAGTAAAAATAAAGAAGTTTTTTTTCATGATTCGCTTATTTTAAATGAAGGAATAAACCTACGAATAAATTATATTAAATAGACGATAAGCGATTTAAAAACGATTAAAAGCACAATAGTTTAACAAATTTCATTAAAATTTTTCAAAAACACCTAACCCAAATAGAGCAAAATCATATTTTGAAGGATCTTCTGGATTTAATACTCGTAAGCGTGAATCTAATTCTAATAATGCCTTTGCATCATTCTGTTTTCTATATAATAAACCGAGTTTTCTGGCAACATTCCCAGAGTGAACATCTAAAGGGCACGATAAAAGTGAAGGAGAGATACTTTTCCAAATACCAAAATCAACTCCAGTATTATCTTTTCTTACCATCCATCTTAAAAACATATTAATTCTTTTTGCAGCAGAATTCTTTAAAGGATCACTTATATGTTTTTCAGTTCTTTGCAAATGAGGCAAGCTAAAAAAAGTATTTTTTAATTTATGTATGCTGTATTGCAATGAATTATCTTTTATGTTTTTTGCAAATAAAGATTCCAATCCATCGTGATATTTATATATATATTGTAATGCTATTATAAAATAATTCAGATCCTTTTCATTAAAAGTTCTATGAACAAATCCTGAAAGAAATTTAGAATCCTCTTGTGTAAAGTTTAATATAAAATCATAGGGAGAATTTCCCATAATTTCAACCAGCCTTTTTCCATTTTTTATAATACTCTTGCGGTTTCCCCAAGCTATCGTTGCTACTAAAAAACCAATAATTTCGATATCTTCTTTTTTCTGAAATAAATGTGGAATTTGAATGGGATCACTTTCAATAAAGTCCCGATTATTGTATTGTAAAACTTTAGAGTCTAAAAATTCTTTTAATTCCTTTTGGTTCATCTATACAATAAAATCTTTCCGTCTTGCATCACTAATTTTCGGTCAGCCATTTCTGCAAGATTACTGTTATGTGTAACAATAACAAAGGTTTGTCCAAATTCATCTCGAAGCTTAAAAAAAAGGTTGTGTAGGTTTTCTGCACTTTCTGTATCTAAATTTCCACTAGGTTCATCTGCTAAAATAATAGAAGGATTGTTTATCAATGCTCTTGCAACTGCGACCCGTTGTTGTTCTCCTCCAGAAAGTTCATTAGGTTTATGAAACTCCCTATGTGATAGATCTAGAAAAGAAAGTAATTCTTTAGCCCTTTTAGTGGCTTCAGATTTTGGAGTCTTCTTTATAAATGCAGGAATACAAACGTTTTCTAAAGCAGTAAATTCCGGTAATAATTGATGAAACTGAAAGATAAAACCTAGATTTTCATTTCTAAATTTAGCCAATTCATTCCGATTGAGAGCTGCAATATCAATCCCATTAATTTCTAAAGCACTATTATGATCGGAATTTGAAAAAGTATCTAAAGTCCCTAAAATCTGTAACAATGTAGTTTTTCCAGTACCAGAAGCACCAACAATAGAAACAATTTCCCTCTTTTTTATTTCTAAATCAACACCCTTTAATACGTGTAAATCGTCAAAATATTTATGGATGTTTTTAGCTTTAATCATATTCAATTATATAGCGTGAAAGTACTATTTTAGGATAGATTAAGCAATAGTTTTTTAGGATTAAGAATTTTTCTTAAAAACGTGTTTTACATTATTATAATCAATAAAATAAGTGATTCGAAGCGATAGGCTATGTTCTGCAGGTTCATTGAATAAATTTTCAAGACTTCCTCCATAATCTATTGTAGATAACTCATCTTCATTAAATATCTGATTTCTATAAAGTAAAGTAGCTTCACTACCTGGAGCAAATCGCCATCTAAAACTTAAGTCTATATTCCAGATATTAAAATTAGTATTTGGGTCCTCTTCAGAAGTGTCATAATCCGTTTCAGTAAGCGAGCCGTCTTCATTTAATGTGTAAAATAAGTCGTCGGTGTAATCTGCTGTCCCCCAATAGTTTCTAAATCTTAAATCTATTGCTTTATATGGGTCAAAGTTATAACTAGCCGTTAAAGAATTTTCTAGATTAGCGATATTTCGCTGTCCAAAGTAAATGTCCGTTTCGGTGTCACTTACGTATCCTTTATTTTTATTTCGTAAAAGATAACTGGTATCCCATACTACTAAAAAGTGTTCAGAAAAGCGATATCTTGGTTCAAATCCAAAACTATAATTAGCCTGAGGGTCATCGAAATAGGTTCTATATCCTACATTTAAATCTATAGCAAATTTCTTTCTGTAATCTGTAGAAAACCAAGTAAATCCACCCATGTTTGGGCTGTATGTTACATGTCTTCCGTCCACACGAGGTTCAAAATAATCTTGGTTCTCACTTCCGCCATTAATTCCTCCACCAAAAGAAAATCGACTAGGTCTAATGAAGAAAGCATTTAGAGTAAAGAAATTTGAAGTTTGTACACTAGGCTTGTAAAGTCTTCTGTGCCGAGCAGAAAATTCAATGCTGTATTTATCAAAAGTTTTATTGGGTTCAAATATTTCGTATGACGCTCCTGCAACAAAATTGTTGAAGTTATTTCTAAAATTTAAGCCAAGATCATTTATATCTAAAGTAGTATTGGCAAAATCGTGACCAATTCTATATCTAAAATTCCCTTTAATTCTAAAGATATCTAATTCAGATTGAAATCCAGTTTTAATTCCATCACCTTCATTTATATTACTAAAAATAGCTCTTCCAGCAGTTCTAAAGGTATTTTCTTTATCTGCAATGCTAAATACACCTGCAGTTACATTACCATTTCTAAATTCAGAACCTTCTCTTGTCACATTAGTGTTAATAAGTGAAACAGAGGAATTTCCATTAAACTCTTGATCCAAAACAAAGACGTTATAATTTGCTAGAGGTTCTACCAATACTTCTCGTCGCTCCCCAGTTTCTGTATCTTCAACTTTGGCATATGTTTTTTGAGTAATTGCATTAAATATTCCTATTCCTAGTCCTTTTTTAGTTCTACCAGAAACTTTCAAAGCATTTAAAATGTTAACACTTGTTGGCTCATCTATTATAGTTTCGTCTTCTTGGACAATGTCATTAATATCTACTGATGGAGAACCACCAACTCGTCTAGAAAAAAATATTCGACCTTTATTAAAAAGTTCCACACCCTCTGTGAAAAAAGTTCGATTTTCACCAAAGGTTTGTTCAAAAGGGCCTAGATTAAGTCGTACTTCGTCAAAAGCTGCTTGACCAAAATCTGGAACTAAAGTTAGATCTAAAGTAAAACTATCACTAATACCATATTTTAAATCTAATCCAGCTGCAAATTCGGTGTTTGTATCCCCATCAAAAGTAGAAACAAGACCTTGAGCAAAAGGGTAGAAGGTAAGTCTAATTGGAGGGTCAATATCGGTAACTCCAGTTATTAGGCCATTATATAGTTTTGGATTTCCAACTTCTTTGTCTATAAAATTCCAGGTATGTGTTTCGTTTTTAGTTTTTAATACTCTAAAAAAATTAACACTCCAATCTTGTACTTCAACTTCAGGAAACCGTAAGGCATTATATGGAATTTTATATTCGGCATACCATCCTCTATCATCTTTAGAAATCTTACATGAAAAAACCACATTATAATTAAAATCTTCATTGTTTTGAGAGCTCTTGGCATCCCCAATGGTTCCTGCACTGGTTACATAAAAACGAGTTTCATTAATACCGTCATTATAAGTGTTTAAAGCTATATAAAACAAATCTGCTTGAACAAAAACTTCATCACGCTGACTAAATTGACTCAAGATATTGTCTGGGTCTGGATCATACATGGATACTCCAAAATAAACAGCAGTATTATCATAAGCTATTTTTACTTCGGTTTTATAATCTTCAGAAATTTCTCCTTCATTACCTGGTTGCCACATCTTAAAATCGGAAGCAATGGGGATATTTCCCCAAATGGCGTCGTCTAAAACCCCATCAATTTTTGGAGGAGTTGAAATTCTTACTGCTTCTATATTTTTTTTATCTTGAGCGAATCCTAAGAAACAACTTTGAAATAAAACGAAACTTAATAGATATTTAGTCATAGTGATTGATTGATGATTGATGATTGTGATGGTTTCCAATTTTAAGGAGGATGAGCAAATCTATGCTTCTCAAGTCTGTAGTTGTGCTAATGAAAAGTTAAAAACAATGACCTTAACTTTTCTTTAATATTTAATTGTAATTTTGATTGAAAATAAAATTTACTATGGAAAAAGCCATTTTTGCTGGAGGTTGTTTTTGGTGTACTGAAGCAATATTTCAACGTTTAAAAGGAGTAGAGGGAATTTTTCCTGGATATACCGGAGGAGACATTAAAAACCCAGGATATAAGGAAGTTTGTACAGGAAGAACAGGACATGCAGAAGCTATTGAAATTACATATAATAAAGAAGAGGTTTCTTTTATTACCTTGCTGGAAATCTTTTTTGCAACTCATGACCCAACAACATTAAATCAACAAGGAGCTGATGTTGGAACGCAATACAGAAGTGGAATTTTTTACACTTCAGAAGAGCAGAAAATGCAAGCGGAAGCATTTATAAAAAAGTTGAATGAAGCTAATTATTATAAATCTCCAATTGTTACAGAAATCACACCTTTGACTGTTTTTTATAATGCAGAAGAAGATCATCAAAACTATTATAATGATAATTCAGGTCAGCGGTATTGTGACTTTACAATTACTCCCAAAATTGAAAAAATAAAGCAATTATTTTCAGATAAGTTAAAGTAGAGCTATTGGCATTCTTTTTGCTTTATTTAAAGTAAAACTAAATGAATTCAAAAAATAAACTATTGCGAAAAGGAATTATATTGGACCTTATTGGAATGAGTACCATGTTTATTCCTTTTGCAGGTTTCTTTATAGACTTTCTTTGGGCGCCATATGCAGCAAAGCAAATTAGTGATATGTACGAAGGTAAAAAAGGCAAAATTGCTTCTATCTTAGTTTTTATAGAAGAAATCTTGCCTGGATTAGATTTTATACCAACATTTACATTAATGTGGTTATATACTTTCGTATGGAATAAAGAACCTAAAATGGAGCCTATTACAATTGAAGTTGAAGACTAAATGTAAAAGATCTTCCAATATTCTCAATATTATCTATTTTCAATCTTGATAAATGTGAAATATAACTTTCGTTTGTTAAATTATTTGCCTGTATCCCTAAAATAGTTCTTAGTTTGAAAAGCATAATTTCTGTTCCAATTGCCATATTCAATAAGTTGTATCCAGGTGTTGGAGTTTCAAAATCACTAGTATTATTTTGCTCAAAAGTATTTTTAAAAGTGGTTGTAAAATACGAGTTATTAAATACTCCTAAATTATCAAATTCAATTTTTAATGAATTAGAAAGAGAGCTCGCTGGTTGCAATGGTAGATTATCACCACTTAATAATTCTCCAGTTAATGTTTCAAAACTACTACTTAAATGAAGCCAATCTAGAGGGTGCGGATGAATGTGAAATCCAAATTCTCCTCCATATAATTTAGCATCCTCTTGAGTATAATTATAAACGATATAATCTTCTATCATTTGATCTGTCGGTTCAATAAAAATGTATTGATCAATATGATTATAAAATACATTTGCAAAAACTTCGAAGTGTTCACTTTCAAATTCTAATGAGGTGTCTAACTGAAAACTTTGTTCACTATTAAGGTTTGGATTCCCTATTTCATATCTATTGGTGCCTTCGTGAACCCCATTAGATGTTAACTCTGCTAAATTAGGAGCTCTAAATCCGGAAGCTAAATTTATTCTAGTATAAAAATTTTCTAATAAATCAATTTTTAGTCCTAGCGCTGCATTAAAACTATTAAAGCTTTTGTCTAATGCTGCAATATAGTCCTGTTCTTCAATTACTCCAGTTTCTTCGGATTTAAGAGATCTAGTATCAAATCTAATCCCACCTTGAAGTGAAATTTTATTCAAGTGGTAATGTGATGTAGCCATAATTCCAAAATCATTTTTTACAGCATCTGGAATAAGTATTTCTTCTCCTAAATTTTTATTAGTTTGGTATATTCCTTGAATACCAATAACTGTTTTAAGGTTTTTAATTTCTGGTAAATTATATTTTAAATTATATCCATAGGTGTTTAGACGTAATCGCAATTCTGGAATTTTAAATTCATCTTCAAATTCATTTCTGTCATTAAAAAGATAGCTTAAAACAATGTCAATACTTGAGTTGTTTAAAAACACTTTATTATCTAATGATAAAATGTGGTTATCAATTTTTTGATAGGGTAATTCCATTTTTTCTGAAGTGGTTTGTTCTCCTATTTCTTCTGGTATTCCTATTTTGGATTGATTATAATTATACCTTAGTGTGGACTTTAGGGTTTCATTTTGAAATCTAAATCCTGACTTAATATCATTCTCATTAAATCTACTATGTGTTACCCGTTCGTTATTGCCAGTTAAATAATCACTATGTGCTGCATGTGTGCCTCTAATTAAAAACTTAAACTTTGATTGAGAACTTTTAACAGCAAATGTTGTAGAGGAGCCCAAGGTGTTGGTATTGTAATTGCTTTTTATAGTTGCCTGAGATTTATGTTCAGGAGCAAATTTTTCTGGATTAATATATAAAACTCCACCAAGAGCATCACTACCATATAATAAAGATGCGGGACCTTTTATCACTTCAATACTCTCAATACCCTCGGCATTAATTCCTAAGCCATGTTCTCCACCAAATTGTTGGTTTTCTAAACGAACTCCTTGTGTATAAGTCAAAACTCTATTGGAGCTTAATCCTCTAATTACCGGTTTTCCTATTCCAACCCCGGTACTAATAATAGATACACCTGGTATTTCTGAAATTCCTTCAGCTAATGTTAGTGCGCCAGAAGAAGAAATTTCTTTAGCAGAAAGGCGTTCTACTTTCATTACATTTTCTCTTTGTAATTTATGAAAGGGAGTAGAAATAATAACCTCTTCCATTTCAATAGCTACTTGATTTAATTCAACATTTTGAATAACAACCCCTTCATTAAATGAAATTTCTAAGGTATAGGTTGCATATCCTATTCTTGAATATGCTACTATATAATTTCCGTTTGGGATATTATTTATTTGATAATTTCCATCAAAATCTGCTATATTTCCTTTTTCTAAAATGGGAATATAAACTGAAGCGGATAATGGGTTTTTATCATTTGAAGCAAGTATGCTTCCTTTTAAAGTGTTTTGTGTATTTGCATTTGATATATAGAATAATATCAAAAGCAAAAATATATGTTTTTTCATTTTTCATGTTTTAAAATTATTTGTAATGTGAACCTAATAATTAAGAAAACAGGGGAGGACCTCGTAAGGAATTTGAAAGCTTTATGGAGTTATGCTTTTTCGATTTATAATAATCTGCATAATTCGTATGTTTTTTTATGTGTATATATTCTAATTCATTTTGAAAAGAATAAGAAAATGTTGAAATATGAAAATCACAAATTGAACATTCCACTTCTTGTTCATGCAGATGAGTGGTTAATTCATTACATTCATTTAGATCATGCTTTTCAAAAGCATGAGTAAATTGAAAAGCAGAAGGGAAAAGCATTATAATAATTAATAATAATGCAGGAAGATTAAAAGACGATATTTTTCCTTTATTTTTTTTCACTTAATAAAAATCCCAATCGCATTCTACGAAGCATTTTCTTTTCAAAACTCCAAAAGAAACTGTGTTGGCCAAACAACCAGCCTATAGCGACCAATAATATTTGATAGAATATAAAACTTATAAGTATAAATAATGTCCAATAAATAAAAGGTTGCAGATTGTCTTTTGTTATTCCAATAAGTTTTAAAATAGGTCTACCTATAATAACACTACTACTACCAGTTATAGCAAAAACAATAAAAACTCTAATTATTTCCCATCGATACTCTAAATCCCATTTTTTCTCTAATTTCTTAAATAAGACTAAGGTGAATTTCAATAATATAATTCCAAGAACTATTGTTAGTATGCTATTTATTATTAATGAATCTTTTATAAAAAGAGTCGATAATTTATAAGAGGAATAAATAAGTCCTATAATTCCTAATAAGGGGAAAATTAATTGCCAATTAGACTTAATCTCCCATTGTGTTTTAAATTTCTGCACTATAATTTCTGTTTATATTTTTGTTGAAAATATTCAAAGTAATTGTAAAGTAAATAATTCACTTCTAATCCGTAAGAAACATTTGAGTCATAATTAATTTCTGCTTCATATAATTTACGGCTTCGATCCTTATATACTCGGTTATTATACTCTAAAACAAACATTCTGTTTTTGCTTTCTAAAAAAGATAAGCCATAATGGCCCATTGGTGGCTGTGTTACTAGCCAATTGTCAAAACCTATTTCGATGATTAATATTTCATACTCTAATTCATCATTTGCGATCCGAATAGTATCCTTTTGAGTTACTTGGTTTTTGGAACCTGAATCACTCTTAATAGTTGTTTTTCCAGAATTACAACTAAAAAGTACTAATAAAATTACGATTATTGAAAATAAAGGTTTCATGATTTTTGTTCAAAGTTACTGAAAAACTAAAGGTTTAATATACTAGACTTTAGTCTTTAACAGAACATTTAACCAAATTTTAATTTTTAATAAGGATTTCTTTAATCTGTTCTGCTAGTTCGGTTCCTATTCTGTCTTGAGCTTCTTTTGTTGCGGCACCAATATGTGGAGTTAAGGAAAGTTTCCCATTCATTAATACTGTTATGGCGGGTGTTGGTTCGTTTTCAAATGTGTCTATAGCAGCAAAAGATAGTTTGTTGTTTTCAATGGCCTCAATTAAAGCTACTTCGTTAATAACACCTCCACGAGCTGCATTTACGATTGCCGCTCCATCTTTCATTAATTCGAATTCATTTCTACCAATAACATAATCCTTTTGAGCAGGAACGTGTAAACTAATAAAATCACTTTCTTTTAAAAGGTCTTCAAAAGGAATTGAATTTAATTCTGTATTGATAAATTGGCCATCGAAAAATTCTACTTTTACATTTACCTTGTCAATAAACATATCGCTTACAATAACCTTCATTCCACAACCTAAGGCTATTTTAGCAACTTCTTGTCCAATACGGCCAATTCCAATAATACCTATAGTTTTTCCTCTTAATTCCCTTCCGCCAGCATAATTCTTTTTTAAATCTTTAAACCTGCTGTCACCATCTAATGGCATATTTCTGTTAGCATCGTATAGGTAACGAACCCCTCCAAATAAATGTGCAAACACTAACTCCGCAACAGAAGCTGAAGAAGCAGCGGGAGTATTGATTACTTGAAGTCCTTTACTTCTTGCGTATTCAACATCTATATTATCCATACCAACGCCACCACGACCTATAATTTTTATACTAGGGCAGGAGTCTATAATGTCTTTTCTTACTTTGGTGGCACTTCTTACTAAAATTACATCAATTAAATTTTCATTGATATATTCTATAAGTTCATCTTGAGCTATTGTAGTTGTGGTTACTTCAAATCCAGATGCTTCAAGTGAATCTATCCCAGTTTGTGAAATTCCGTCGTTTGCTAATACTTTCATAGGTATTCCCTGCAAAGGCAGAGATCTTATTAATTAAACTTAGTTCTTTATTGATATTCCTCGTTACACTTCGATACTTCGACTGGCTCAGTACAAGCAAGCTCATTGGATACTAGGAATGACATTTAGCTTTCCCTTTCCAATTCTTTCATTACATCTACCAAAACTTGTACACTTTCTAATGGTAAGGCATTGTACATTGAGGCTCTATATCCACCAACACTTCTATGGCCATTTAGACCATTTATTCCTGCATCTTTCCAAAGTCTGTCAAATTGTTCTTTTAAATTATCATTGGTAAGATTAAAAGTTGCATTCATTTTTGAACGGTCCTCTTTATCGGCAACAAATCCTTTAAATAGAGGGTTTGTGTCTATTTCGGTATAAAGCAAATTTGCTTTTTTAGTATTGATTTTTTCAATCTCTGAAATTCCACCTAAATCTTTTAACCACTCTAGGGTTAGCATCGATACATAAATAGGAAAAACAGCAGGGGTATTAAACATACTGTCCTTATTAATATGTACTTGATAGTCTAACATAGAAGGAATGTTTCTTGAAACCTTCCCTAGAATTTCTTCTTTTACAATTACCAAAACTGTTCCTGCAGGTCCCATATTTTTCTGAGCACCAGCATAAATAAGATCAAATTGAGAAAAATCCATTTGTCTTGAAAATATATCACTACTCATATCACAAACCAACTTTGTGTCCGTTTTTGGAAAGTGATTTACTTGAGTTCCGAAAATAGTATTGTTACTGGTAAGGTGAAAATAATCAGCATCACTTGGAACCGTATAGTTTTTCGGTATATAGTTGTAATTATTGTCTTTAGAGGAAGCTACTTCAACTAAATTTCCGAACATTTTAGCTTCTTTAATAGCTTTATTTGCCCAAGTACCTGTGTTTAAATATGCCGCTTTTTTTTCTAATAGATTGTAAGCAACCATTAAAAATTCTAGGCTTGCTCCACCTTGTAAAAACAATGCTTTGTATCCCTTATTCTCAAGACCTAAAAGCTCAAGAGATAAATTTCTTGCATTCTCCATTACCTCTACAAAATCTTTGCTTCTATGAGAGATTTCTATTAATGAAAGGTTAAGGTCATTGAAATTTAATACTGCTTCAGATGCTTTTTGCATTACGGATTGTGGTAATATACAAGGTCCAGCACTAAAATTATGTTTCTTCATTTAGTCAATTTTTTACGAGTACAAAGATGTGAAAACTAATATCAAAAAATGATAATTTATAGGATTAAATTATTCATTCAAATTTAACAAAAACTCCATAGTATCAACATCATCTGCATAATCCCAAAGCTGAGGGTTTTGGGTTTCTCCAAAATCTATTTCTTTATCTATACCGGTTTCAGATACAATGCATTGAATGTTTTCTGCTTCAACTTTTAAGCTTTCTTTTAATGCCTCTAAATCGCTATAGGTTTCGTTAAATATAACTGCAATAGGGGAGGACAAACCCTTATCTTCTTTTAGTAATAAAAACTCATTATCAAGTAATTTACCTCTTGAGCTTTCTGTGCTCATTAAATAGACTGCTTTATTATAATCGTAGTTGTTCATGTATTTATTATCATGCACTACCTGTTTCCAGCTATACATAGCTTTAAAGAAGTTGTC
>CAJXYJ010000070.1 GCA_913063255.1 uncultured Flavobacteriales bacterium
CATATTCAGGTATAATGAGCATAGGTCGCTCCGAGTTGTATTCAATTTCGTATATCAAAATAATATGGATAATGTTGTGGTATATTTAATCACCTACAACGTGTTATTTTTTATGAAGTAATTTTCTTAATAGATCTGCAAAATACTAATTTTATAAAGAAATAACTCCCTCTACTTTAGAAACTTCAATATATTTTTGAATTACTGTATCTGGAGTATCCATTTTTACTTTAATGGAAAGACTAGTATAGGTTCCTTTAGAAGAATCCCGTGTTTTAATCTCGGTATTTGTACCATCGAAAATCGCTTCTATTTCAGCTATTTTTTCAAGATTAGCAGGGACTATAAATTTATATAAATATATGGAAGGCCAAGAGGTATCTGTTTCCAATTGACTTTTTAATCTTTTATAAAATTCTGCTGTTTTTGTATCTGTTTTCATTTGCACTAATAAATAGTTAACAAAGATAGGCTAACCATAATTATTTCCGTTCTTTGTAGCATATCTTTAACGTATGCCTAAAAAAATTGTAATCACAGGAGGACCTGGTACAGGAAAAACATCTCTAGTATCTTATCTTTTAAATCAAGGCTATCAATGTATGCCAGAGATTTCTAGAGAAATAACTTTGGAGGCTCAAAAAAATGGAATTGAACAGTTATTTTTAAAAGATCCCATCTTTTTTAGTCAAAAACTTTTAGAGGGTAGAACGAAACAATTTATGGATACCCAAAATCTAAAAAATACATTTTTGTTTTTCGATCGTGGATTACCAGATATTACTGCCTATATGGATTATTCCAATACCCTTTATCCAGATCATTTTTTAGAAACCTGCCATTCTTTAAAATACGACCTCGTTTTTTTATTACCCCCTTGGAAAGATATTTACAAGCAAGATAATGAGCGATATGAAACTTTTGAAGAAGCTAAAATAATTCACGATTATTTATTAAAAGGATATGAAAAATATGGATACCGTGTAATAGAAATTCCTTTTGGTGATTTAGAAAACAGAAAAGAATTTATATTTAATAAATTAGGAGATTTGTTTTGAATAATCCAATTCAAATACTTGAAAAATATTGGGGTTATTCTCGTTTTCTTCCAATGCAAGAGGAGCTCATTACTTCTGTTTTAAATGGAAAAGATAGTATTGCTTTACTTCCAACAGGTGGTGGTAAATCTGTTTGTTTTCAGGTTCCTGCATTAGCACAAGAAGGGATTTGCATTGTTGTTTCCCCTCTAGTTGCTTTAATGAATGATCAAGTTACTGCATTAAAAAAAAAGGGAATTAAAGCATTGGCTATTACTGGAGGCATTAAATTTCAAGATTTAAATATTCTCTTAGATAATGCTATTTATGGAAACTATAAGTTTTTATATCTCTCTCCCGAAAGACTAAAACAAGAACTTGTACAGAACTCAATTAGACGAATGAGCGTAAATCTTTTTGCAATAGATGAAGCGCATTGTATTTCGCAGTGGGGAAACGATTTTAGACCCGCATATAACAATGTTAATATTCTTAGAATATTACACCCCTTAGTCCCGTTTATCGCTCTTACAGCAACTGCTACACCTGAGGTTTTAGAAGATACTATCATTCAATTACAGTTAGAGTCGCCTACCGTTTTTAAGAGTTCTTTTGTTCGTAAAAATCTTTCCTATCAAGTTATTAAGGAAGATGATAAATTATATAGAATTGAAAAGTTACTTAAAAATAATTCTGGATCTGCTATTGTTTATGTTCGAAGTAGAAAAATGGCGGTAGAGGTTAGCAATCAATTAAATAGTTTAGGAATAACTAGTAATTATTATCACGGAGGGATTGCAAATGAAGAAAAACAAACTCGCCTAGAAGATTGGTTAGCCGGAAAGAATGATGTTATGGTTGCCACCAATGCTTTCGGTATGGGAATAGACAACCCAGATGTTAGATTTGTTTTTCATATTCAATTACCCGAAAGTTTAGAAAGTTATTTTCAGGAGGCTGGTCGTGCAGGTAGAGATCAGAGTTACGCTTGTGCAATTATACTTTATAACGATTATGATAAAGTATTAATAAAAAAGCAGTTTATAGATTCCCGCCCTAACACAAATGAAATAAAGATACTCTATCGCAAATTGAGTACTTATTTTCAAATCTCTTATGGAGAGGGAGAGTTTACAAATCATAGTTTTAGTTTTACAGATTTTTGTAAAACTTATGGTTTAAATACTTTACTTACTTATAATGGATTAACAGCATTAGATAGGCTTGGTGTTCTTCAACTTTCAAAACAGTTTGGAAGAAAAACAATTTTAAAATTTTTATTGGATTCAGATAAAATCCTGAAATATTTTCAAGCTGATGTTACCTTATCTATTATAGGAAAGACAATACTTAGGCTTTATGGAGGTATTTTTGAATCTCCTACAGGAATAAACCTAGAACTTATTGCTTCAAAAACTGGTCAGAATATAGAGACTATTCTCAGCTCTTTAAAAAAAATGGAGCGAGATCAGGTCATTGAATTAAAATTACACCATACAGATTCATCCATCACTTTTAATGTCCCAAGAGAAGATGATAAAACAATAAATGTAATTTCTAAAGAATTAGAAAGATTAAATCAAAAGAAAAAAGGAGAAGTAAGAGCAGTATTAAATTATTTAGAAAATTCTACGGTTTGTAAAAGCGTTCAATTGGTGGGTTATTTTGGAGAAGCCAATGCGCAACCTTGTGGGGTATGTTCTGTGTGTTCAACTCAACAATCCACACCAAGCAAAAAGGAGAGCATTCTTATTTCAGAAAAAATTAAATTATTATTAGAAGATCATGAAATGGCCTCCCGAGAAATTTCAGAAAAACTTACTTTTACAGAATCAAAAATCCTTGTTGTATTGCGTTTATTACAAGATGCTAATAAGATTAAGATCAATACTAAAAATCAATATTATTTAAATTTATGAGAGACTTACGAATTGTATTTATGGGCACGCCAGGGTTTGCGGTAGGAGTTTTACAAATGTTAGTTGAAAGTAAAAAGAATATTGTAGGCGTAATCACTTCACCAGACCGACCTGCTGGGAGAGGTCGCAAGCTTAAGGAGTCTGATGTAAAGCAATATGCTAAATCGCAAAACTTGCCTCTATTACAACCCACCAATCTTAAAGATCCTGAATTTTTAGAAGAACTTAAAAAATTAAATGCAAATCTTAATATCGTTGTAGCATTTAGAATGTTACCAAAAGTAGTTTGGAACATGCCTGAATATGGCACCTTTAATTTACACGCATCTCTATTGCCAGAATATCGAGGTGCAGCTCCTATAAATTGGGCAATCATAAATAGAGAGACTAAAACTGGAGTCACTACATTTTTTATAGATGACAAAATAGATACTGGGGAGATCATGTTAAAGAAAGAGATTTTAATTACCGAAAGGGAAACCGTTGGTAGCTTGCATGACACTTTAATGAATTTAGGAGCAACATTGGTTTTAGATACTTTAAATATTATAGAAGAAAATAAAGTGGTTACCATACTACAATTAGAAAATAACGATTTAAAAGAAGCTCCAAAATTAACCAAAGAGAATACAAAGATTGATTGGAATTTACCTGTTGAAGATATTGATGCATTTATAAGGGGATTAAACCCATATCCAGCAGCTTGGAGTTTTTTATATAATAAGGACGAAAAAGTAAAGGTGAAATTATACCATTGTAGTCCAGAAATAAATACCCATTCTTTTGCCATAGGAACGATATTGGTTTCTAATAAAGAGGTAAAAGTTGCTGTATCAAATGGATACCTTATTATAGAAGAAATGCAAATTCCAGGGAAGCGAAAAATGGACATTAAGTCTCTTTTAAATGGATATTCTTTTGAAGAAAATTCAAAAATGATGTAAAGCCTTACTATCGTTGAATCCACTTAAAACTGTAAAAATAGGTCCGCTTTATTAACAAAGAACCAAAGTTATTAACAAAAAACGCGATTTACCCCACTATTACTTGCGTGAACCGATATTCCTGCTAAATTTGTAGAAACAATTAATGAAAGTTTAACCAACATTTTAATTTTTAAAGTTTATGAACAAATCAGATTTAATCGACGCAATGGCAGAACAAGCTGGAATTACAAAAGCAGCTGCAAAAAAAGCATTAGAAACAATGCTTAACGAAATTGAAGGATCTTTAAAGAAAGGCAATAGAGTTTCTTTAGTAGGATTTGGATCTTGGTCAGTATCTAGAAGAGCTGCAAGAGACGGAAGAAACCCTCAAACAGGTGCAACAATTAAAATTAAAGCTAAAAACGTTGTAAAATTTAAAGCAGGTTCAGATTTAAGTAATAGTGTAAACTAGCACTAAACTCTTTGCTTTTAAAAAAGTCTCCTATCGTAAGATAATTGGAGACTTTTTTTATGCTTAATATTTATTCATTTTATCATATTGTTGTTTCTTATTAAATAAATACCTAAATTTAAGTGTTCAAACAATTGAAATATGACTATTCAAAAACCAGAAAAAGGGGCTTTATTGGTTGCGGAACCTTCCATTATTGGAGATATTTCATTTAACCGGTCTGTTGTTTTATTAGCTGAATATAATAAAAATGGCTCCGTTGGTTTTATCCTTAATAAACCATTAGAATATAAACTCAATGATTTTATTCCTGAGTTAAATTCCTCTATTACAGTTTATAACGGAGGTCCTGTTGAACAGGATAATTTATATTTTATTCATAAAATTCCAGAGTTAATTCCCAATAGTGTAGAAATTTCGAATGGTATTTACTGGGGAGGCGATTTTAATGAAATCATTTCTTTATTACAAGAAAACAAATTAAAAGAATCTGAAATCAGATTTTTCTTAGGATATTCGGGTTGGTCTAATGAGCAATTAGAGCAAGAGTTAGAAGTTAATAGTTGGGTAATTATTACCAATGAATATAAACAAGAAATATTAGGAAAAACTAGCTCAAATTTCTGGAAAGAAAAAATGATAGAATTTGGTGGTGATTATTTAATTTGGTCCAATGCACCAGAAAACCCAACCTATAACTAACAATTCTTTTATTGTAACCTAGCAATTGTATTCAATTTTTGCAGTAAATCTTTTGCAACTATGGAAGTATATTCTTTTTTCCTATAATTTAAAACTGGTTGAATTCCCTGGATAACATTAGTAATAAATAACTCATCTGCCTTTTGAAGATCAAATGGTGAAATCGATTTTTCTATTAAAGTATATTTTTCAGATTGATTGCAAATTGAAATTATCTGTTTTCGTAATATTCCTCTAAGGCAACCATCTTCAATACTTGGGGTAATTATTTCCGTTCCATGCACTAAAAAAATATTTCCATTAAGAGCTTCCACGACTTGCTTTTTATCATTAAGAAGGATACAGTTATCGTAATCATTTTCTTTAGCAAAAATACTACCTAAAACATGGATAACTTTAGTACTGGTTTTTAATGTAGAAAGCAAATTTGCTGGAATATAATAATCTTTAAAAAGCTCTACTTTGTAAGAACTATCATTAAATATATAAAATGAATCTTCTAATTTTTCTGTTATTACAAAATAATCTACATCATTTGTAACTGGAGTATACTTCCCTCCTGCCTTTCTATTAATAAAGATTTTAGCTCTTGCATTAATAGTTAACTTTTCAGAATCCCCTAGAGTTTTAAGTACTTCACTTTCCAGAAATTCCATAGAAAAACTCATTGGTATTTCCATTCTTAAAATACGCATAGAAGCCATTAATCTAAAATAATGGTCTTCCCAGAATAGTATTTTTCCGTTGGATATACGCAAGGTTTCAAAAAGTGCATCTCCGTATTGAAGGCCACGATTGTTAAAAGAAACTACTTCTTCACTTTCTATTAATAGATTTCCGTTATAATTGATCATAAAAAAACCGTCTCATTTAATTAAGACGGTGCAAATATAGTTTTTAGAAAGAGTTTATACAGAGCCTAAAATATGTTTTAATTCAGAAATCATATTTTCCCAAAGCATTTTACCTTCCTCAACTTCGTCTTCTTCAGCAAAGTCTGTAACCATAATAGAAACATCTTTTGTTATTTCATCTACTTGAATACGCATTTCAAAATAATAATCCGTGTCTTCATCATCCATCCACTGGAATCTAATATAATCCGATTTTTTTTTGGCTAAAAGTTTTGCTATTTCTTCACTTCCTTCCCAAATAAAGGTAAAAAACTCACCTCTAGAGTTTACATTATCTGCATACCACTCCTGCATTCCAGAAGGTGTTGAAATATATTGATATAATAATGAAGGAGATGCGTGTATCGGAAACTCCATTTCATATTTAATTTTGTCTTCCATAATTTTTTAATTAGCCGAAGCCCAATATATAGATTAAATCCTTATTGGAAAAGAAAGTAGGAATAAATATTTATCATTGTTTTATCAAAAAAAGCAATAAATTTTAGATAATATATATATTAATGTTTGCTCTCGTTTATTTTGTTACTATATTTGCAGTCGCTAAAAATTTTGGCGAGGTAGCTCAGCCGGTTAGAGCGCAGCATTCATAATGCTGAGGTCGGGAGTTCGAGTCTCCCTCTCGCTACAACTTCAATCCCCCTTTTAGGGGGATTTTTTTATGCTAAAAATAAAATAATTATCTTTCCGCTTAGATAATAATTATACATCTTCATAATAACTATAAATTGCGTTGATTAAAACTTATGCTTGAAAGTAAAACAATAAGTATCACTGGTGCTAGTGGTCATTTGGGCAGTTGTTTGATTCAAATGTTGCTTCAAAAAGATTATTTGGTAAATGCGCTTTATTATCAATTTAAACCAACGATACAACATCCAAATCTCCATTGGATAAAAGGAGATATATTAAGCAAACAATCTTTAGATGAATTACTTTTCAATTCTTCATTAATCATTCATTGTGCAAGTGTTATTTCTATTGGTAATAAAAATGAGAAAACAGTCTATAAAACCAATGTAAATGGAACTGAAGCCGTCATTAAATCTTGTATAAAGCATAATGCTAAGATGATTTATATTAGTTCCTCAGCAGCTGTAACAGAAACTAAAGAAAATGAACTATTCGATGAAAACAGGCCTTATAAAACTAAAAACGATTTTATTTATTCCTGGACCAAAGCATTGTCTGAAAAGAAAGTTTTAACGGCAGTAACTGAAAATAATCTAAATGCTTTTATTATTCGCCCATCTGCTATTATAGGTCCTCCAGATTTTAAATCTTCCCTTTTTGGTAAAACTATTTTAGCAATTGCAGAAAAAAAAATTCCTGCAATTACAGATGGTGGCTATAATTTGATTGATATTAGAGATCTATCTCAAACCATTATTAACAGCATATCTAAGGGGGTTTCTGGGGAAGTGTATTTAGTAAGTGGTAAGTATTATAGTATGAAACAAATTGCCAATGCAATTCGTCCAGATAACCGTTTAATGACTATTTCTCTGAAATTATTAATTCTTATTTTACCAATTATTACAATTTACACAAAACTATTTCCTTTGCACTTACCAATTACAAAAGAAAGTCTTGTAACTTTAAAACTTGCACCAAAAAAAATGGATTGCTCAAAAGCAAAAAATAATCTCGATCATACCATTCGGCCTTTATCCGATACCATAAAAGATTTACTACTTTGGTTTAGAAAAGAACAAAGTTCATGAAAACAGACACTTTTAATATTATCTGTATCGTTTGGTCCGTCGTTGGAATCTCATCTTTTGTTTTGTTACAATTTGTTAGAGCTCCCTATGGAAGGCATATTAAAAAAGGTTGGGGACCAGAAATCCCAAATAATTTAGGTTGGATTTTAATGGAACTACCATCTTTCCTTATCATCTTATATTTTACTTTAATTTCTAGTCAAAGCAATTATGCCAGTATGTTAAGTCTTCTTTGGCTTATACATTATTTTAATAGAACTTTTATTTTTCCATTTAGAATTCGGACTAAAAGAAAAAAAATACCACTAGCAATTGTCCTTTCTGCTATTTTTTTTAACACTGTAAATGCTAGTCTAAATGGATTTTACTTATCTGTATTAGAACAATATACTAGTGATTCATTTCAATATTGGAATTTTTATTTAGGCATTTTTCTTTTTGTTATTGGCTTTCTAATTAATCAAATAAGTGACAACCATTTAATACATCTCCGGAAACCAGGAGAAACAGGTTATAAAATTCCGAAAAAATTCCTTTTTAAATACATATCCTGCCCCAACCATCTTGGAGAACTAATACAATGGGCAGGCTTTGCAATATTGGCTTGGAATCTTCCAGCCTTAAGTTTCTTTATTTGGACTGCAGCTAATTTGTTACCTAGAGCAGCAGGACATCACAAATGGTACAAAAAACACTTTGAAAATTACCCGAAAAATCGAAAGGCTCTTATTCCAAAATTATGGTAAATTAGCAATAAAAGTAAAACACAATGTCAATTTCTAAGATAATTAAGATTTGAATTTAAATAGGTTTTCAGAAAAAATATTGAACTTTAAATGGATTATTATTCTATTAGTTTTAGCCTCTACCCTATTTTTTGGAAACCAAGTTAGCCAACTTAAAATTGATGCAGATATTTTAAAATCACTACCAGATGGTGATCCAGATGCAAAGCTTTTAAAAAGTATTGGCAAAACTTTTGGAGGTAACAATATGGGTATCATTATCCTTGAAACCGATAATATCTACCAAACATCTGTTCTCGAACATGTTCAAACTCTTACCGATACTGTGACTAAAATTGAAGGGGTTTCTTCGGTTTCTAGTCTTACCAACATCATCAATATTAAAGGTAGTGATTATGGTATTGAAGTTGGAAAGTTAGTAAATGAATATGAAATGCCAACAACTTCTGAAGATTTTAATGAATTAAGAAAAAACATATTAGCTAATGAAATGTACAAAGGTACTATCGTTTCTGAAGATGAGACTTCTACCCTAATCATTTTCACTTTAGAAGAAGATGCAAATGTCAATATTGTAGCAAAACAAATAATAGATAAAACAGAAGCATTACAATTACCCGAAAAACTTTATTATATAGGTTCACCAATGTTGGTTACTTACATTTCAGATTTAATGAAAAGGGATTTAACCAAATTGTTACCTATCTCTTTTTTAGTTATTGCATTTATTTTATTTCTAAGTTTCAGATCTATTCTCGGAGTCGTATTACCTTTATTAACAGCAGTAATTTCAATTATTTGGAGTTTAGGAATGATGGCTTTTTTAGGTTATAAAATGTCTATGATATCTAATAACATTCCCATTATTTTATTAGCTGTTGGGAGTGCATATACTATACATGTCCTAAACAGAATCAATCAGGTAAAAGAATCTGGACAACCAAAAGTAGTGAGCACAGCTCTATCTTATGTTTTTATACCAGTCCTACTAGCTGCCATAACTACCATAATAGGTTTTGTATCTTTTATTTTCGGGGCTTATCTAGATATGATAATCGATTTTGGAGTTTTCACAGCTCTAGGGACATTTTTCGCCTGTTTGTTATCCATCTTCTTTGTGCCAGCAATTATGGATCTTTCTAAATCTAAAAAGAATAAAACCATAAAACAAAAAAAGAATTCTATTCTAACACAAAGAATACTTCAACCATTAACTAAGATTTTATTTAGACAACCCAAAGCCATATTCGTCTTTTGGTTGCTATTAATAGGCATCAGTTTATTTGGTATGTTTTCTATTAATCGAAGTGTTGATATTCAAGAATATTTTAAAAAAGACAATCCAACACGTTTAGCTGAAAACATCATGGTGGAAAAGTTTGGAGGTACAAAACCGGTATTTGTTCTTTTTAAAGGAGATATGCAAAATCCTGAAGTATTAAAAAAAATGATTCAAACATCAGATTTAATGAAAGAAAGCCCAGATATTAATAGTGCCATGTCTGTTGCCAAGTTAATTTCTGAAATGAATTATGCAATTACTGGTTCTCGAGAAATCCCTGATAGTCAAGAAAAAATTGAACAACTTTGGTTTTTATTAGAAGGCAATGAAGTTTTAAATCGATTTGTAAATGAAGATTTAAATGAAGGAATTATAATTTCAAAATTTAAATCTCCAGACAATGAATCTAAAAAAGTGTTTTCGAAAAAAATGAAAGACTTCATTCAAGAAAATTCTACCAAAGAATGTCAAATCTCAATAACTGGAATGCCATTTGTAGATATTACTATGGACAATAGTCTTGTTAAAAGCCAGATAGGCAGTATCACTATTGCAATTTTATTTGTGATTATTTTTGTTGGTTTTATACTACGTTCTTTCCGAGGTGGAATTTATACTTCCATTCCAATAATTGCAGCTATCATTATTTTATTTGGTGTAATGGGACTTACAGGAATTTCATTAAACATCGCAACAGTACTTGTAGCAAGTGTTGCACTAGGGATTGGAATTGATTATTCTATTCACATTTACACTCATTTTAACGAATCGTTTCAAAAAAACAAAGACCTTCAAAAAGCAATTGGAGAGTCTATTCAAATTAGCGGAAAGGCTATTATTATCAACGTTGTTTCGGTATCTGCAGGCTTTATGGTTTTAATTTTTTCAGAAATGGTGCCCTTGCAATATTTTGGAATACTTATAGCAATAAGTATGGTTAGTTCTTGTTTAGGTGCTTTAACTTTACTCCCAGCAATTTTAATTCTTATGAATCGAAAAAAACAATTACAATAATGAATTGTATTAAAATCTCCTTTTTAATAAGTATCCTGTTTATTGGCACAAGTAAAATATATGCTCAAGATGCTGCTGTTTTACTTCATGATATGGATGAAATAATTGCAGCTCCAAAAGACAAAGAAGCTGCTGTTATAATGATAATCACCGACAAATCTGGGAAAGAAAAAAAGCGAGAAGCATCCCTAAAACAAAAAGGAAGATTTAAAAAATTATATCGTTATACCAAACCTGAAAAACAAGCAGGTATAGCAACTTTATCTCTTCCAGACAATGCCATTTGGTTATATATGCCTGCTTTTGGAAAGGCTGTACGGATTAATTTATTAAGTAAAAGTCAGGCCTTTACAGGTACTGATTTTTCACATGATGATATGAGTGGAATTCCTTATACGGAAAGATATAAACCAAAATTCATCAACGCAATAAATCCAAAGCATTATGTGATAGAGTTAAGTCCAAAATCTAAAAAATCTAAATACACAAAAATTATTTTAACCTTAAATAAAACCATCCATTATCCTTTAAAAATGGAGTATTTTGATAAGACAAATAAGCACTTTAAAACTGCTAAATATACCTATGAAAAAAAAGAAGGGTATTGGTATGCAAAAGAGGTATTAATGACGGATCATAATAAGAAGCACTCTACAAAAATCATTCTGACTGATGTAAAATTTGATCAAGGTATTAGTGATGATGAGTTTTTAGTTGAAAACCTAAAGCTGTAGTATAATTATTAATCAATAAAATTAAAAGTCTGTTTTTCATAATCACCACTTTCCAATAATGCTTTTAAATTTAAAAGAGTATTATAAGGAGAATCATCCACAAACATATTAGCTAACCAAGAAGGAATACTTCCTCCTGGATCTATTTGCATAGAAAACACTACAAATATTTTATTTTTGGATAACTCTTTTACTTCCCAGTAACCATAACCTTTCACCCTAACAAATTTTTCGTCCAAGGCTAAATAATCATCTAATACTTCAATATCAACCATCAAGGTTTTTCTTTCTTTTTGCCAACGAAATCTATTTAAATAAATACCATCTCTATTCTTATACGGAAAAGGAGCTTTTGCTACGGAATAATAAATCTGGAGAGTATCCCCAGACCTTTCAAGTAAATTAGCATTTTTAATATTGTGGCCCCAGCTTGGAAATATTGGAATAGTATTTAAAACAGAAACAAAATTAGAAACGGAAGTGTTTATAGTTACGGTTGCTTTAAATGTGTCCAATTTATAATTATTTTCATTTTTTGTAAATACTTCAATGTCATCAGATTCCTTAATCAATTTCCAATCTTCCTGTGAAAATAAAAAACCACTTTGAAAAAGTATAAGTACCAATAAAACGATTCTTTTATTCATTATTTAATTCGCTTTTTACCTCAATATTTGAAGGAAGATTGTAATTATATTTTTCAAATGCAAAACCCCATTCTTTCATTAAAACATCCATTTGCTTTTGGGAAATTATATGCTTGTTCTTTTTATAATTTTTTAAATAGTTTATATATCTCTCAAAATTAGGTGCTGCATCTTTATATCCATCTAGATGAATTGTTTTGTAAATGCTTTCTAATACTTCAGTTGGTTCTTTTTCTAGATGTTCAAAGGAAACTTCTACAAGATTTCCTTTTGAAATTAGTTCCTTTTGCTCAATGTAATCCTTCATTATTCTTTTATAAATCTCTATAATACTACTATCAATATCTTCATCTGAAATATCCTGCAACTGCAAAGGAGGTAACATTTTTTTATAAAAATTCTGAGTAGATAAAAAAACTTCAATAGGATTTCGATGAATATAAATGAATTTAGCATTAGGAAACATCTCCAACAAAACTTTTATTCTTCCAGTATTGGGAGGGTTTTTAGAAAGGAATCGTTCTTTATTAGTATTCTTAATTGCTTTATGAATCAATAATTTATAATTCGATTTCCAATTTTCCAATTGGGCTATATCTATGTTTTTAAAACCTATAAATTCATTATAATAAGACAACATGTTTTTAGGGAACAACCAGAAAAAATAAAATGAAATTGGAACTTTATCGCCTAAGGCAAATTCTTCTTCTTGCGGTAATGAAGCACCTAGAGAAACATTATCGCCCTTTCTTGTTCCTGGGATTAAAAGCCTTGAAAAGCCTAAAAACAAAAAGCGTCCAAGCTTGTTGAATAAAGTATCTGGAAAAACACTTTGGTATGTAGTTATATAGGCCATTTGAGAATCTTGACAAAGTAAATTATGTAAATGCGTAGTACCACTTCTCCAATGCCCCAAGATAAAAATTGGTGCTTTTTGCAATGCTTTTTTTCTATATTTTGGGTTGATAAACAAACGTTCATAAGCTCTAAAAGGAAAATTGATAAGGTTAACTATTATAATTATAAGCAGCTTTAGAAAATACTTTCTATGAATTTTGTTTTTTTTAATTAGTTCGATTACAATTTTAAATGAATAACCAATTGCTGGAGGCAATAAAATTCCTTTTTTATTATTTTTCACAAAAGCCATTCTTTTATTCTACGAAAATTTATTTGGATTAAATGTAATGAAAATTTAAAAAGTCGCCTCTGTATCCTTTTCAAATAATTTTAATTCTTGTTAAAGAGCTTTAGAAAAAATAAGTATCTTGTTTCACATAAATTTAATTCATTATAATGACTAATCTCAATACATCTTTTAAGTCAGTCTTACTATTATTAACATTTACACTTCTATTAACATTTGTCTCTCAAGCGCAAGACAATAGCATTCAAACTACAGATAGTACACAAGTTATAGATATCACTATTAAAATTAATGATATTCCTGAGGAGACTGAAAGACTAGGACAACGAATAATTAAATTAAAGGAAATTTTAAAACCGAGTTCAAATATTTCAGAAGTAGATTCATTATTAATCATTGCAGCTACTGAAGTAAATCGTAAAAAAGATTCTCTTTATATAGAACTTAAAGAAATTACTCGTAGAGATTTAAAAGTTAAAAAAGT
>CAJXYJ010000071.1 GCA_913063255.1 uncultured Flavobacteriales bacterium
TGTGCTAACTTCAAAGTCTTGTGCTTATTTACAAAGTCCGCTAAATATAAAAATTGGCATTTAACACGAAAATAAAAGCAAAATATTTATATTTAGCTAAGTTATAAATCGAAGCGATAGTACTTTTTAAATGCCCTACGCTTCTTATACTAACCGTTAGCCTTTATTATAACCAACCATTAGCCAATGATAAAATTCTTTAGAGAAATTAGACAAGGGTTGCTGACTGAAAATAAATTTAGTAAATATGAAGGTATATGAATCTGAATGAATTTTAATGAATATGCAATCAATTTTGAGGCTTTTTATACATCTTGATCTTTTGAGAATTACCGTTGTGGAATAATTTGGCAATGTAGATACCCTCCGATAATCCAATTTCACCAATATAAAATTGTTTCGATGTTCCCATGTATTCTGTTAAAATTTTCCTGCCCAGAACATCATACAACTCCAATTTCACTAAGCCCATAATTGAGCCTCCCACATAAATGATTTTGTTAAATGGATTCGGATAAAGTGTCAACTCCATATCTGTTACCTGTTCGTCATTGCCAAGAATAGGGGTATTATTATATAGTATAACAACATCTACCGCCTCATCAATTAATGAAATGTCCATAGCTCCATCATTATTGCGGTCGTGTATGGTAGCACAGGCAGCTCCCCCTCCTGCAGGAGAAGGATAAATTCTTGGATTTACAAAAGATCCTGAACCGTCATTCTCCATCAGTACATAATGGGATTCACCAACAACACTTGAAATAAAATCCAGATCGCCATCACCATCAATATCACCCAGATCAATGGCTGCAGGAAAATCCCCTACGAAATAGCTCGAATTAAGTTCCAAACCTCCAAAACCATCGGTCCTAACTATTGAAACGTTGTCGGTAAACCTATTTGAAGTAGCCACATCCACAAAACCATCACCGTTTACATCTCCAATCGTCATCATCCATGGGCCAGCACCCACGGAGACCGAATCGAATACTTCAAAATTTCCAGTTCCATCATTCAATAGACTCACCAATCTATTACTGTTATGAATTGCTACAAGAAGGTCTACAAAGCCATCATCATTAATGTCTGTAGCTGCTATCGAAGTTTCACCATCAAATCCTGTATCAAAATTTACTGGCGGCTCAAATACTCCTGTTCCATCATTAATGAGTATTGAAATTGTACTGGCGGCGCGATTGGCTGTAGCAATATCATCCCATCCATCACCGTTAAAATCTGCAATCGCAAGCCCTCGGACACCCATCCCAGTTTGATAGTTTACTTCTTCGTCAAAAATAGTTGTGACGTTCCCCATCAAAACGCTCACATTATCAGAATAAGTACTACCAATGGCCATATCGATTAAGCCATCATGATTAAAATCAGCTCCTTCATTAGTACTAGGGCCTTGACCATTGGGCATTTCAATAATTATGAATGGATCAAAACTATTTGAACCATCATTGAATAAGACCCGTATATCGTCCGAATCTTCGGTAATGACAACCAGATCTGAAAACTCATCATTATTGATGTCTCCGGCATAGGCTCCATAAAGTGTTATTGCTCCTTCCCCAGGTAATCTCATATTGATTTGCTCCCCGAATACCAGATCTAGCGAAGCTGGTAACGATTTCGTCCAATAATTAAAGCCATATCCGTTTGTAAGTGGCAAACCCACCATATTTTGAATTCCGGATGTTAATCGTACGGTGACCCATTCTCCGTAGAAAAAATCTCTAATAGGTGTGAATTTAACTCCAGTTGAACTGGTATTAAAGCTAATGATACCGTCCATAGGACCCGACCATCTCCCGAAAACCTTGAAAGTATTTGCTGTAACCGTCGCTTCATTGACAGGCTGATCAAATGTTATAAGAATTGGAGCGTTCGGAGCGTTTATAATCGTTTGAGAAAAGGGGCTTGTCTCAATTACTTGAGGTGACTGCGAACAAACATTAGCACCGATTAAAACAACACAAACAGAGGATAGTATATAATTCATAATAAATAATTTATCAATTAATTTAGAATAAACATGAAAAAAGTAATCGTTTGAGGCAGCCCAATTTAAAACCAATCATCCTTTGGCTTGGCAATAATTATCTGTATTAAAGATAGTTAAATTAAAATATAACAAAATAAATGCCAATTTTTTAAATCCAATATTGAATATTTATCAACTGGAACAATAAATAACGAAAGGCTAACAAAGTATAAAAGCAATAACGGCTTTGTAGGTTAAGAAAATGAAAAGTCTTACAAATTTTACTAAATTGTAATCTGAAAAATCAGAACTCAAGTTTGCTTCTTGCCTTTGCGCTAATAAACTCCAAAGCATAAGCAAACTTTAACCGTTACTGACTTTTATACAAAACCGTTAGGGCACATAATGTAGAAACAATATTATTAACATAAAAAAGCATAATAATGAAGAAAATAATTTTAACGTTAGGAGTAGTATCATTAATTTTTGCTACAAGCTGTACTCAAAATAGCACTACAAACCAGGCAGAGGATACACAAATACAAGAAGAAAATCATTTTGATCCAAAAGGAAATGCACCATCTGAATTTACAATTTCAAAATGGCAAGATTTAAAAAACAAAATGCCATTTGAGGATGTGAGAGATTTTGCAGAACAAGAAAAAGGATTTATTGCGGCACCTGATTATAAAGAAATTATGGCCGACGCTGGTCATGTTGCTTGGAGTATGAGTAAATATGAATTTCTTCTAGAAAGCAAAGATTATCAAAGTATTCATCCATCGCTACAACGACAGGCAGTTTTGAATATGAATTATGGCCTTTATGAAGTGATGGAAGGAATTTATCAAGTACGGGGGTATGATTTGGCTAATATTACTTTTGTTAGAAGTAATACAGGGTGGATTATTTTTGATCCACTGACTGCCAAAGAAACAGCTCGTGCTGGTCTTGAGTTAATCAATGAAAAATTAGGAGAAAGACCTGTAGTTGCAGTAGTATATTCTCATTCTCATGCTGATCACTGGGGTGGTGTTAGAGGGGTTGTCAACGAAGAAGATGTAAAATCTGGTAAAGTAAAAGTGATTGCACCTGAAGGTTTTATGCATCATGCTATTTCAGAGAATATATATGCAGGAAATGCAATGACCAGAAGATTATTTTTGCAATATGGTGTTCTTCTTCCAGCCGATCCTAAGGGTCATGTAGATCAAGCTATTGGTAAAGGTACGGCAGCAGGAGATTTAGGCTTAATTGCCCCAAATATGATAGTTAAGGAAGATATTCAAGAAATTACAATAGATGGGGTGAAAATGGTATTTCAGTTAACTCCTGATACGGAGGCACCATCAGAAATGAATACTTATTTTCCTGAAATGAAAGCATTTTGGGCTGCTGAAAATATTACTGCTACCATTCACAATATTTATACATTAAGGGGAGCAATGGTAAGAGATGCTTTGAACTGGTCTAAAAACATTAATGAAGCTCTACATCTTTTTGGAAAGGAAGCAGAAGTGATGTTCGCCTCCCACTCTTGGCCTAGATGGGGAAATGAAAGAATTCAGGAAGTGATGAGAGATCAAAGAGATTCCTATGCCCACCTTAACAACGGAGTACTTCACCTAGTTAATCAGGGAGTTACCCTAAATGAAATTCATAATGAATATCAAGTGCCTGAAAGTTTACAAGATGCTTGGCAGGCAAGGTCATATCACGGATCCCCAGAAAACAATAGTAGAGGAGTTGTAAACAGATACCTTGGACATTGGGATGGTAATCCTGCGAATCTAATTCCATTATCACCATATGAAGCTGCCCCTATTTATATAGAAATGATGGGAGGATCAGATAAAATTATTGCAAAAGGACGAGAACTTTATAATAATGGAGACTATTTACTAGCTATTGAAATATTAAATAAACAAGTCTATGGTGAACCAGACAATCAAGAAGGCAAGGATTTATTAGCAGATTGTTATGAGCAAATGGGATACCAACAAGAAAGTTCAAGTTTGAGAAATGCATTTCTATCTGGTGCTTTTGAATTGAGAAATGGAATTCCAGCAGGCGCTTCACCAAAAACCAGTGGGCCAGATGTAATCAAAGCAATGGATACTGGGTTGTGGTTAGACTTCTTAGGAATTAGAATAGTAGGTGAAAAAGCTGTAGGAATAGAATTTAAAGTTAATTTAATTACTCCCGACAATGGAGAGAAGTATTTGATAGAATTGAGTAATTCAACATTAAATAATATTGAAGGATTTACTGATAGTGAAGCAGATTTGGAAATCACTATTAATCGATCTGATTTGAATTTGGTGATGATGGGGGTGAAAAGTATGGATGAGATGATTTCAGATGGAACAGCTAAAACTAAAGGGAATGTTGAGGTCATAAATCAGTTAAAATCTATAATGATTCATTTTGATTTAAGATTTGAGATTCTTCCAGGAACTGTACCAGTGGGAGATCAACAATTTAATAGGAATCCATTTCAACAAGATATGCCAGCTGTAATTGGAGGCGAATAACATGCCCTAACAATGTATAAAGGGCATTAAAACGCCCTTTATACTAACCGTTGTAGGTAATTTAACAAAAACCGTTGACTATCACTTTTTAAGAAATATCTACTTCAAACTACTTTGATGTAAATTCATATTCATCAAAAACACTTGACTATCACTTTATCAAAAATATGATTGTCAAACAATTTTGATATTAATCTATGTACATCAAACAATTTTGTCTATCATATAGTGAATATTTTTATACACAAACCTTTTTTATGTAAATAATTCGCAATATATTTACGTCAAAGTTAAAGATATGGATTTTACGAGTTCAGTACAATATCATTATGAAAAATTCCCACCCAAAGATTTGGATTATGGTAAAATTGTCAATTCATTATTAAAGGCGACAGATGCTTTGGCACGATATGACCAAATGCTTAAAAACATGCATAATAGTGAGATTTTACTCGCTCCTTTGAGAAATCAAGAGGCAGTAATTTCGTCAAGAATGGAGGGAACTATAAGTACAATGGATGAAATCCTAAAGTTTGAAGCCGATAGTGAAAATGATTCGGAGGAAGCAAAAAATGTTCGTTCTGAAGTATTTGAAACAATTTTATATCAACGAGCACTTTTGAATGCCCAAAGAGCTATGATAGATGGCTATCCATTATCTCAACACTTAATTAGAACACTACATCAACAATTATTATCCTTTGGAAGAGGAGCTCAAAAATCGCCAGGACAATATAAAGTTGAACAAAACTATTTAGCTGATAAAATAAAACAGAAAGTTTTATTTACACCAATAAGTCCAGAAAAATTGAATGACGGATTAGAACAGTTATTTACATATATTAAGGAAAGTTCAGACCCTATTTTGATAAAAACTGCTTTAATGCATCTTGAATTTGAAGCACTTCATCCTTTTCAAGATGGAAATGGAAGAATTGGGCGTATGTTAATCACACTGCTTCTGTGGTCATCTGGGGCAATCTCAGAACCTCATTTTTATGTAAGTGGGTATTTGGAAGAACATAAAGATGAATATATTGATACTATGAGAAATGTGTCAGAAAACAACAATTGGGAAGCATGGTGTATTTTCTTTTTAAATGCAATCGAAAAACAAGCAATACGAAATTTAGAAATTGCTGAAAGTATAAAGAACTTATACGAAGAAATGAAACACGTATTCTCGGATACTTTATCATCAAAATGGAGTGTTAACGCATTGGATTATATTTTCACAAACCCAATATTTAGAAACAATAGATTCACTTCGAAAAGTGGAATACCGGGACCAACTGCTGCTAGATTTACTAGAATGTTATTAGATAAAGAACTATTAAGAACAATAGAAGAATCATCTGGTAGAAGACCAGCACTTTATGCTTTTGAACCATTATTAAAACTAGTTCGAGTATAAAAAACTACCTACAACAACGCCTATAATTCATTGCGGCTGAATTTCCTATCGGAAATCCAAGCCTTTTTACTAAATTCGTTGCTGTGCCGAAAAATCCTATCGGATTTCTCCGCAACGCAATCATAGCCAAAACCGTTGTACAACATTAGAGGAATGAAATAACTTGCTTATTTAGAAATAACCTTGAAGTGAAACAATATCAATTTGGCTTGACAAGTTATTTATAATTACTATTTTTATACCGCTCAACACCAAATACATTTGGCGTTGTGTCCTTAACATTTCAAACGCTTATGACATTGGTTTTTTAAAAATACGTAAGCGAGTGTTTAAGTAACTACATAAAAGAAAGATAAATGGAAAACAAATTAGAACGAGGAGTAGGCTTTAGAATGGTAAATGTACTTGTGCGATTTCTCCCTTTGCTTGCATTATGTGTTGGCGGGACTATCCTGGCTGTCTTTGGAACTTGGCGAGTGGTCGCTCCGGTGTCGTCTATGACCCTGCTGGGAATGACCGTGGACGCTACAGACATATCCCTACTCAATGAGCTACGGGGAAACCACGCGTTAAATATGGGGTTCGGACTGCTAGCATGGCTTGCTCTCTGGCGCAAAGAGCTTCGATCACAGGCTCTCATTGGACTCACTTTCTGCTTTGGCTTCTACTTAACAGGTCGCTTGGTGGGAGTGGCTATGGATGGTCTGCCGAATGCGGACATCCAATCGGGGATGTTGACCGAATTCTTCTTGGTAACGCTAAGCGGGCTTGCACTTTTAGCAAACTCGAAAACTGGCACCAAGTAAATTCCACAAAATCCAAATCCAAGAGATGCACATGGTATTGATGAAGAGAAAGACCCACTAGATGAAATAAACAGAACCTTTAATGAAAGATGGTTTCATGGTTGGGATGCAACATCAGAATACTAACAGGTAAAATTTGTGACGTTAAGTAAGCATATTTAGGCTTATTCCGATGATCAAACAAAAGTGGTTGAAAATAGAGGGATTGCTTTTAAAAAGATATTAGATGATGTAATGCAAGAACAGCGTAAAAAGGAGTTGGACTTATATAAGTTCTATGAAAAATACGATTTTTTACCAAACTTTCTTTGACATAATAAAAAGAATAATTGACATTCCTAATTTAGCGCAAACTAAAAAGTATAAATAGCCAACGTGCATGTTCAAGCATATTGCAATACTCCTTCGTGCGGTTGCAAAGAGTTTTCTTGCCCACGCTAAAAACGAAATGTATAAAATAAAAACGTTGCACAACAAAGTATTTGAAATCATAGCACACTGCGGGATGCCACGCTTCATATACTAACCGTTGTACTTCATTATGACCAACCAATAACCAATGATAAAATTCTTTAGAAAAATTAGACTAAAAATGCTGAATGAAAACAAGACCAGCAAATACATACTTTATGCTTTAGGTGAGGTATTTCTCGTAGTAATTGGAATTTTAATTGCCTTACAACTCAATACATGGAAAGAAGAAAAAAAATTAGCCGATCTCGAAACCACCTACCTCAAAAGGTTATTGTCTGACAATAAACAAGACTTAAAATCATTTTCAGAGTACATAAGTGGATTTGATCAAGGCCTAAAATCCATAGAGGCATTATCTTCTGCGCTAAACAATCCCACAAAAGACTCTGTGCTGGTTCAAACTGTTATGGATTACTATGATTACGCCACCGGATTCCCTCTCTTTTCTACATCTAAATCAACATTTGAGGATTTATCAAGTACGGGTAATTTGAGCGTAATTAAGAATAGCCAACTCAGAGATAAAATTGTGAAACATTATGGCGAACATGAATACAATCGGGAAAGAATTCGCTTATCTACTGAATGGGTTTTACCGTTAGACGATTCATTCACCTTAAAAAATCATTTAATGAGATTTGATTCATCGGTTGCATTCCTCTACCCAAATGCGAGCTATAAAGCAATAGCAAATGAGGTAAGGCAAAACAAATTAGATTACATTGACAACAGTGCTGCTCATTATTGGGTCAATTCTGATGCCATGGATAGGTTTAAAGAATTAAAAGGACTCACTTCTATTTTGATAAAAGACCTGGAAAAAGAACTTGGATTGAATTAATCTTATATATGGTTTATTAAAATACCAAGAATTAAAGGGAAAATAACGAAAGCACAACACAGCATATAATTCCTTTAGTCTTGCATCATAAAAATGTAATAAATTAGGGTTGATTTTTCTAACAGAATTAGCCATAAAACAATCATAACCAAGACCGCTGGTGGGAATAGAAAATTCAGAAACTAACCTCCTTTCAAAGTTTTTTTCTATATTTAGTTATTAATCAAAAAAAATAAAACCTAGTTTTATGAAAAAAGCATTAAATTATTTAACTCTATTTGGTTTTACTATTTTTATAATAGTAGCCTGTGGCAATAGCTCAGATAAATCTTCAGATAATTTAAAATTTGAAAGTCCTTCAAAAGAAAAACCAAGGATAGTATCGAGCAATAATTGTTTTGAGAAATTCCATGGTAAACCAGAAGAGCTTCTAACTAAAGATCTGCTTGATAAATTTATTGACTTTGAAGGAGTAGACGCAAATGTTGCTAAAGTATCTGAACAAATTATAAGAGATATAGATTTTGCACAAGTAAATTGTAAATGGAAAATAGGAAGGCAAAGACATATCGTTCGTCTAAGTAAAATTTTAAAAATTAAATTGTATGAAAGTAAAAATGGACTAGAACGTTTTTATGCAAAATACCATACTCGTACTCCAGACGAACAGGAAGAATTAAAAAAACTCTACGACTCCTTAGTATTAAATAGTGACCCTGTTAAACAAAAAACGGATAAATCGAATGCCGAATTACTAAGCGAGGCTATCGGTTTTAATTTTGAATATTTAAATATAGAAGATATAGGGGATGCAGCAGTTTGGGAACATAAGATAAATGATTTAATCGTTTTAGTTGGAGATTATCAATTTACAGTTAATGTTGATTTAAATAAAGGCAATGACCATGACCTTGAAAAAGCCAAATTAATTGCAAAAGCTATTATTGAAAAAGCTTGTAACTAGGTTTATTTATTAGTCAGTACCCAAAGCTCAACTTCTTCAGAAGAACGCCAATGTTGATCTCTTTTTGTTTTATCAGAAGCAACTTTCACTGGTCTATTCAAACACTTTTCTAATTGAAACCTACCTCCTGTTTCTAGTTCTTTCTTTATTGGATGATCCTTTGATACCTTCGTAATTTGAGCCAAATTTGAGAATATGATTACAAGCTTTCCTTCAGGTAACAACCTTTCTTTTGCTTTTTTAAAAAAATCAGGAAATAAGTTATTATCGTAATAAACAGCGGTGTCAATTCCTTCTGTCTTTTTTGGTGCTGGCAACCAAGGTGGATTAAAAACAATTAATTCGGTCTGTTTTTCCCATTTCCCAAAAAGATGTCCAAAATCTAATTCTACTTTTCGAGACATCTTCGTATCCCCCATAACCTCTTTAAGACCAACAATAGCATTAGGGTTTGTGTCCGTACCAAAAACTTTTTGAAAGCCATGTTTTACCATTTGAAAAGAAAGAATACCACTCCCAATACCAACATCTATAGCCGTTTTTTTTGGTCCTTCATAACGTTTCAGCCAATTGTCAAAAAGTATTAAATGATCAAAACGTGTAGGGAAATAAGTGCCATAATAAGGATGTATTTTATTCCGTAAAACCGGAACAATAATCCCTTTTTCATACCATTGCCAAGCGCTATTTAGTCCTTGTACTTGTGGAAAAGTCAATAAAAATTCATTGTTTTCTGGATACAATTTTTCAAGCCAACCAATAGAAGGTGATTTTTTGACCACCAATTTATGATCTGCAATTTCTATTAAAATAAGGTTGGATAGCTTGTGATATTCTGATCGATACTTTCTTTGCTCTTGAAAAGACTTGTTCGGAAACTTTCTTTTAAGATGCAATTGTAACTCTCTTAGAAGCGACAATCCATTGCTATAATATGCGGTTATTAATACAGGTTTCCCAGCTTCTAATGTTTTAATTGTACTCTTAACATCTGAAGCTCGATTAAACAACTCTAATTGTTTTTCAGATATAAAAATAGGTTCTGGTTTGTTTACATTTATTTCTGAAGTCATCAATTGTCTTTGAGTTAAAACGAATTGCAATTAATGAGATTAGCAAAGCGTAGGATTAAAAATACTATTAGAATAATTATGCGAAGAGATAATTAATATCAACGAATAAATAATATTCGGTAAAGATACTTTTAAAATAAATTATTCAACAAGTTAAAAACCTCTTTATCTATATCTAAATAGATTAGCGTAATTCCAATAACATCATAAACTCCATGCGTAAGTATTGTTAACCAAAGCCTGTTCTTACTTTTCATAAATATAGCTCCAAAAATAAACCCTACCAAGCCTGTACTAACCATACCTGAAACACCTTGATATTGATGTCCTATACCAAAAAGAATTGAAGAACAAAGCACTGCTATCCAAAAAGCCGCATTTGTATTTCCTAAAAGAATCCCCAAGCGCTTAACAAGTAAACCTCTATAAACAAACTCCTCACCAAAAGCTGCAACCACCCACATAAATAGGATAAGGATAATATAATTTATGAAATTTCCTCGAATACTGTCAAATGCACTTACATCTGGCTGTCCACCAAATAATATTTCCAAAACTGGAGCCATCATAATATCCACAACTATCAATAATAGTATAGAAATAACAACAGCTTGAAGCCATACTTTTTTCCAACT
The DNA here is from genome assembly GCA_913063255.1 of uncultured Flavobacteriales bacterium. GTDB lineage: Bacteria > Bacteroidota > Bacteroidia > Flavobacteriales > Flavobacteriaceae > Marifrigoribacter. Next base: position 10,732 of record CAJXYJ010000071.1, read on the forward strand.
TGTTGGTTTATATAATCCTATTAGTTTCCAATCCCATCTTTTTGCCCAAAGAAATAATAGTACAAAAGCCAAGCCTAAAAAATAGGAGAGATCATCTTTCCAAATTGTTAAAACAACAAATCCTAGTATTACTAACCATTGAGCCAAATTACTGCCCAACCAGTTTCCCATTTTTGTTCTAATCGTTAGTTTTTCTTCCATTTTATATGTTTTTAATATGATTTAAATAATTATCTATTATTGTTCTTCCTGTCTTTTCGTTTTGGAGTTTATCTGGAATAATAAAATATCCCCGATAAATTCCATTAATGATAGAGGTAACAGAAAGTGCAGCTATTTCTGGGTCTACTTCTTTTTTTATTGCTCCTTCATTTGAAGCTTCCTTAAACAGATTTAAAATAGAATCATTAAATGTTTTTGTAATGGCTATCTTTCCTTGTAATAAACCTTCATGTTGATCTATTTCAGTTTTAAACCAGGTTAGCTCAATAAAATCTCTAAACTCTTTATTATTATAAAGCAAAGGGAGATTAATATTAATCATCTCCTTTATTTTCTGAAGTGGATCCAAAGAGGATTCCAAAATATTGTTTTGTTCAGAAAAAAACCGACCATGAAATTTCAAAATTAATTTTTCTAATATTTCACTCTTATCTTTAAAGTGCCAATATACAGCACCTCTGGTATAACCTGCATTTTCAGCAATACCTGCTAATGATGTTTTAGAATAGCCATTCTTTAAAAATACTTTTAAAGCACTTTTAAGGATGTTGTCTCTAGTTTTTTCAGCTTCTTCTTTGGTTTTTCTCATTCTTACATTTATACATTCACAAATGTATGTATAATAATTGTAAACTCAAAAAAATAATTTTTTCCATAAATTATATATTCCCTACTAATACATTCTCAGTTTCACTTCAATATAAACAGGACACTCACCAAAACCTCTCTTTTACTCAAGTAATCGTACTGTTGACTAATTATAGTTTTTTACAAGATGGAAACCTTTCTAAGTTTGAGTGAATCAAAACAAATATATTATGAAAAATCAAATTACTTTAACAAAGCAACTAGTCTCAAAATTCTTTAGTTTTTTAGGCTTATTAATGTTCTTTTTACTTTTTTCAAATCCAATTTATGCACAAGGTAAAGAGCGAATTGTAACTGGTGTGATTAATAGTCTGGATGGATCATTATTTTCGGCATCAATCGTTTTAAAAGGAACCGCAACAGGGGCAGTCTCTAACGAAAAGGGTGAATTTACATTTCCAGAAGAATTGAAGGTAAACGATGTATTGGTGATTAGTTATCTAGGCTATGAAAGTCAGGAGGTTACCATCACTAATAACACCACTTTCATAGAGCCTTTTTTAGAAGATATATCTATCGTAATCGTTGCAGCTATGCGAACAAAAAAGTCATCGACAGCTTCCATTAAAAACTTGAATTAAAATTTCTACGAATGAGAAAATTCATTCTTTTATTACTCTTCCTCTTTACACTGTCTTTGTATGCGCAACAAAGTGATTTTAATAGAATCGATTTTTGGAAAGCAGATTATACAGCAAATCAGCTTAAAGGGGAAGAACTTTATAATTTACCTGGTCTTGCTTATGGATTAACTTCTCAATTAACCACAGAAGCGGAGCGTTTTAGAGCTATCTATTTATGGGTTTGCTATAATATCAAAGGCGAATACAACTTGATGAATAAGAATGAACACAAACGCAAAAAACTAAAAAACAGCCCTGAAGCTTTACAACTTTGGAATAATCAATTTATAAAGGAAGTATTTTCAAGGCTTCTTCAAAAGAAAGAAACCTTGTGTACAGGTTATGCTTATTTAATAAAAGAGTTGTCCAATTTAGCGGGTTTGGAATGCGAAATTATTTATGGATATGGTCTAGCAAATAATATAAAATTTGATAATATAAATTCTCCAAATCATTCCTGGAATGCGGTAAAACTAGATGGAAAATGGTATTTATGCGATGCTACTTGGTCTAGTGGATTTATAGATATGTCGGACTATATGTTTGAGTTTAAATATGAGGATGCATACTTCTTAATGGATCCAACTGAATTTGTAAAAAGCCATAGACCTATGGATGAAGCATGGACGCTGCTAGATCAAAATATTAATTAATAGTAATAGACAAAATATTAATGATAAAAGAAAGCGCAAAACACAGCCTTTAATTTATTACAACATCGGACTTTTGATTTTATTTTTTCACTTTTTCTGTAACATAATATCTATTTAATTGACATATCAATTATATTTATATCAATCATCAAATTAATTAATATGAAAAACATTTTTATAAACCCAGAAACAAATACACTTCGTGCCGGATGGCGTATACTAGTTTTTATTATCATTTTTATGGCTATAAACTTAAGTCTAACTTTTTTAGTTCGTGAAATTCTTGGAAGTTTAAGAGGAGGCGGTACATTATGGTTTACTTTACTAGGCATCTCCGCAACTCTTGCTGCCTATATTAGTCGAAAATATATCGATAAAGAAAGCTTTATCTCCCTTGGACTTAAGATGGACAAAGCTGGTGCATTAGATCTTATCTATGGTATTGCTAACAGTGCTATAATTATGGCTGGCATTTATTTTACAATGCTTTTAACTGGTCTTATTGAATTTAAAGGTCTTAGTTGGTGGACCGAAAATTCGGACCTAAATGCCCAATTTAGTTTTGCAGTACTACCAATTATATTAACCATTCTTTGGAAACTTATCGTTGTTGCCTGGTGGGAAGAACTTGCTTTTCGAGGAATAATTCTTCAAAACATGATCAAGGGAATGGGTCTTCTATGGGCAGTAATTGTTTCTTCCCTCCTATTTGGCTTGGTTCATGCTGGAAACCCCGATGCAACTGTAATAAGCACAATAATGATTGCTATTGTTACACCACAATTAATTTATGCATACCTTAAAACTGGACAACTTTGGTTACCCATAGGACTTCATTTGGGTTGGAACTT
>CAJXYJ010000072.1 GCA_913063255.1 uncultured Flavobacteriales bacterium
AATGTAACTCTTGACGAAAATAAGATTCCAGAAAAACTACATTGGTCTGCAAAAGATGGTGGCATAGATAGAATGGAATCTAAGGCAATATTTATGTCGGTTTGGGACCATAGTAATAAAGAGGCGTTACGTATTGATTTATGGACAAAAGACATGCCTTTAGATGAGATGAAAATATTTTTTCATCAAACTTTAACTGCAATGTCCGATACCTTTGAGCGTGCAACAAATGACGAAAAAATGAGTGCCACTATGCGTGATTTCTGCGATTATTTTGCTGAAAAATTGGAGATTAAAAAGGGAGAGTAAGTTGTTATTGAATTAGTTGGGGTTTTCCATTTGATCATTGACCATGCCGATATATTTCAATAAGTCTTTCCGTCCTGTGCTATGGCTAGAGGATGTGACAAAGTATTTTGGCATTTCTTCCCAAGTTTCTAGCATTTTTTGAGTATAAGCTTCAATATTTCTCAGAAGGGCATTGGGTTTTAATTTATCCGCTTTTGTAAAAATAATAGAAAAAGGAATCTGATTTTCGCCCATCCATTGCATAAACTCTAAATCTACTTTTTGGGGTTCGTGTCTGCAATCGATTAAAACAAAAGCCAATAATAACTGTTCTCTTTTTGCAAAATATTCGGTTATAAATTTCTGAAATACTCTTTTGCTACTTTTAGAGACTTTTGCATAGCCGTATCCTGGTAAATCTACTAGGAACCAATTTTTGTTTATTAAAAAATGATTGATCAACTGTGTTTTTCCTGGTCTTCCAGATGTTTTAGCAAGACTTTTTTTTTGCATTAACATATTAATAAGAGAAGACTTTCCAACATTAGATCTTCCAATAAAAGCGTATTCTGGAAATTTTTCCTTGGGGCATTTAGCAACATCACTGTTACTAAGAATAAATTCTGCCGATTTAATTTTCATGGATAATTTTTGAAAGCTATACTGTTTATTTTTATCTAATTACTATAATTTTCTTTTGGTAAGCCAATCTGAAAGTAAGTTATTAAACTCTTCCGGATGCTCCATCATAGCCGCATGACCACATTTATCTATCCAATACAAATCTGAATCTGGAAGTAATTCATCAAATTCTTCAGCAACATTTGGCGGCGTTACTTTATCATTCTTCCCCCAAATAATACAAGTGGGAGTATGCATATTTGGTAAATCTTTTGCCATATTATGACGTATCGCACTTTTTGCAATTGCCAATGTTCTTATTAACTTGTTTCTGTCGTTTATAGAGTCAAATACTTCGTCAACTAATTCTTTTGTTGCAATAGCTGGGTCGTAAAAAACATCTTCAGCTTTTTGTTGAACATATTCATAGCTTCCTCTTTTAGGAAAAGACCCTCCCATAGCGCTCTCATATAAACCAGAGCTACCTGTGATTACTAATGCTTTTATTTTTTCAGGAAATGATTTAGTGCAATACAAACCAATATGTCCTCCAAGTGAATTTCCTAATAGAATCACTTCTTTAAAACCCATATGATCTATAAAGTCGGACACATATTTAGAAAAATTCTTCACATTGGTTTTTAGTAAAGACATTTTATATATCGGTAATTCTGGTAATAGAATCCTATATCCTTTTTCAGGAAAAAAATTAGTGACACCTTCAAAGTTGCTTAATCCTCCCATGAGTCCGTGAAGTATGATAATTGGTGTTCCTTCACCAATGTCTAAATAAGTAAATTTTCCTTCGGTTTTAAGGCTGTGCTTCATAGTAGAGATTGGATTATTCATAGCAAAAGTAAGCATTTTTATTTTCTATTATTAATTATTTGCAATGCCTTGTTTTTCAAATTTTTAAGAATAGTAAGTGTAGAAGTGGTAAAACTTATCAACAATGTGGTAATTTGTGGGAAAATGTGGTAAAAGTTCTATATATTTGAAACTATAATTACTTAAATCAAACCTTCATGCTCAATTTAATTGGGACATACGAGTGCAAAGCAGATGTGAAAGGACGAGTGTTGGTTCCGGCTGCATTAAAAAAGCAATTAGCTCCAGTAGCTACGAGCGGTTTTGTGATTAAGCGAGCTGTTTTTCAGCCTTGCTTAGAGTTGTACCCGATGGAAGAATGGCAATTGTTGATGGAAAAGATGAGTAAGCTTAATCGATTCAATCGCAAGAATAACGACTTTATTAGAAGGTTTACGGCAGGAGTAAAGACAGTAGAAATGGATTCTGCGGGAAGATTGTTAATACCCAAAGACCTTTCGTCTTTTGCTGGAATTGAAAAAGAATTAGTGATTTCTTCAGCAATTAATATTGTTGAAATCTGGGATAATAATAAGTATGAACAAGCTATTAATGATGCAGCTAGCGATTTTGCAGATTTGGCTGAGGATGTAATGGGAGACGAAAGCGATGCTAATAATGGAATATCATAATCCGGTATTACTAACCGAAACAGTTGATGGTCTTAACATCCAACCCGATGGGGTGTATGTGGATGTGACTTTCGGTGGGGGCGGGCATTCTCGAGAAATTTTATCAAGATTGGGTCTCAATGGAAAGTTAATTGCTTTTGACCAGGATAAAGATGCTTTGGAAAATTCATTGGACGATCCTCGATTTTTATTAATCAATGAAAATTTCAGGTACTTAAATCGTTTTTTGCGTTTTCACAACTATAAAAAAGTTGATGGAATTTTAGGTGATTTTGGTGTGTCTTCACATCAATTTGATATTGCAGATCGTGGTTTTTCTACTCGGTTTGAAGCAGATTTAGATATGAGAATGAATCAAGATTCTAAATTCTCTGCTTTAGATGTTATAAATAAATATTCAGAAGAACAGATTAAAAATGTTTTATTTCAATATGGGGAGCTTCGTTCTGCTGCTGGAATGGCAAGGGTTATTGTAGAAGCAAGGCAGCAGAAAAAAATTATTTCAAGCGAAGAATTAAAAAAAGCTTTGGGAAGATTTTTACCGGTTCATAGAGAAAACAAAATATTGGCTCAGATTTATCAAGCCATTCGTATTGAAGTAAACCAAGAATTAGAGGTTTTAAAAGAGTTTTTGCTACAAACAGAAGAGCTGTTAAAGCCAGGCGGGAGATTGAGTTTGATTTCATACCATTCATTAGAAGATAGGTTGGTAAAACGATTTATGCGGAATGGATTGTTTGAGGGAGAGCCAGAAAAAGATGTTTTTGGTAGAGTGGAAGTTCCTTTTAAAAAAGTAGGAAAATTTATCATTCCATCATTTGAAGAAATAAAAGAAAATAATAGGGCAAGAAGTGCAAAACTTCGAATTGCAGAAAAACTATAAAAAAGAAATTACTCTCGAAGATTCGGGATATTATATGAAAAACAATTTTTATAACATATTAAAAGGAAAGTTTTTGGTAAGTGATGGCGCTTTCAAAAATTGGCGTTTTATAATATTTTTATCTGTGCTGGCTTTGGTTATGATTGCCAGCTCTCATAGTGCGGATAAAAAAGTACACAAAATCGCACAACTTAACAATGATGTAAAAGAGCTTAAGAGTGAGTATTTGGATGTCCGTATGATACTTATGCGATCCAAAATGGAAAGTGAAATTATAGCGTCGATGGCAAAACGAGGACTTCAGCCCTCTATAACGCCTCCACAAAAAATCTTAATAACAACAAAAGAATAGCGCGGTGTCCATAAACGAAAAGAACATATCGACCCGCTTGTATTTTGTAGCTGGAGGTATGTTCCTCTTTGCATTACTTATCATTATTAAATTAGTGAATATCCAATTTGTTGATGGAGATAAGTATCGAGAATTAGCGAAAAAAAATACGATAAAAAATTCTGTGATTCCTTCAAGTCGTGGTAACATCTACGCAGACGAAGGAAGTTTATTGGCAACTTCAGTACCAAAGTATGATATACGATTTGATGCGGTTACAGTTACTTCAGAAAGATTTAAAGAACATCTACCTGCATTATCCAAAGAGTTGAGTAAAATGTTTGGGAGGCCTGCTTCTTATTATCAAAATAAATTCAGAAAGGCCAGAACCAATAAGAATAGATATATGTTGGTTGCTCGAGATTTGGGTTATTCTGAATATATAAAAGTAAAAAGTTTTCCATTATTCAATTTAGGTCCTTATCGAGGAGGGGTCATCGTAGAACAACGTACTGTAAGGGTTCATCCTATTGGGAAAATTGGAGAGCGTACTGTTGGAAATGAAATTAGAAATAAGCCTGGAGTGTATGAAGTTGGGCTAGAAGGTGCTTTTGATAGCTTATTGCGGGGAAAAAATGGAAAAAGATTGAAGCAAAAAATAGCAAAGGGGCAATGGAAACCTGTATATGATGAAAATGAAATAGAGCCTCAAGATGGTCTTGATATTATGACAACCCTTAATGTTAACATCCAAGACATTGCGCATCATGCATTGTTAAAACAAATGGAGCTTTATGAGGCGGAGCATGGGACGGTGATTGTTATGGAAGTGGAAACTGGTGAAATAAAGGCAGTTTCTAACCTAGGTAAAACACAAAGTGGAAAGTATTACGAAAAACTGAACTATGCCGTTGGAGAATCTCATGAACCTGGTTCTACTTTTAAAGTTATGGCACTGATGGCTGCTTTGGAAGATAAAGTGATAGATACTAGTTCTGTTATCGACACAAAAAAAGGATGGAAAAGATTTCATGGTAGAACTATATATGATTCAAATCATGGAGGCTATGGTGAGATTTCTGCAGCAAAATGTTTAGAGGTTTCATCAAACATTGGATTAGCAACCATAATTGATGAAGGTTATTCAAAAGATCCTCAAAAATTTATAGATCGATTAGAAAGCTTTGGTATAGCAGATTCTTTAGTGTTGGGTATTCCAATTTTAGGTGAAGGTGTTCCTATGATACCAGAACCTGGACACCCAAAATGGAGTAAAAATGCATTGCCTTCTATGGCTTATGGATACAACCTAAGACTTACGCCTTTACAAACCCTAACTTTTTACAATGCCATAGCCAACAATGGTGTTATGGTAAAACCAAGGTTTATCAATGAAGTTCAAGCTTGGAATGAACCTATTATGGTATTTGAAAAGGAAATTATCAATCCTCAAATATGTTCTCAAGAAACCATTTTACAAATAAGAGAAATACTGAAAAATACAGTTATCCGAGGTACAGGTAAAAAACTATACTCTCCATATTTCTCTATGGCTGGTAAAACAGGAACTGCTCAAACAGAGTATTGGATGAGTGATTGGAAAGAGAATAAACGATATGTTTCTTCTTTTGCAGGATACTTTCCTGCTGAGAACCCTAAGTATTCCTGTATTGTAGTCATTCATAAACCCAGTAAAAAAATAGGATATTATGGAGCAGATGTTTCGGGACCTGTATTTAAACGTATAGCTCAAAAAATATTTACAGATTCCCCACTTCTAGCAGAAATTAACGATATCGATGAAGAAGATATTCTGGTTGCTAATGATTATGAAACCTATTATACCAATGCTCAAAAAGAGATGTCTAATGTGCCTAATGTTTTAGGTATGGCTGGTATGGATGCAGTTTCACTATTAGAAAATATCGGACTTAAAGTGAAAATAATAGGCAATGGAGCGGTTTCAAAACAATCTATTGGCTCAGGAAAAAAAGTTACTAAAGGAGAACAAATAATACTTTATTTATCGTGATTCAGCTAAAAGACATATTATACAATGTAACGATCGATAAAGTGATTGGAAATACTTCGGTAGCCATTACTAATATTGAATTTGATTCTAGAAAAGTTAAGTTTAATGATGTTTTTGTTGCAATTAATGGTGTTGCTTCTAATGGTCATGATTATATAAAGAAAGCTTGTGATCTAGGCGCAATTGCTATTGTCTGTGAAGTAATTCCTAAGGAGATTGTTAATGGAATTACTTATGTGCAGGTTGAAGACTCACAAGCGGCATTAGCAATTATGGCTGCTAACTATTATAATAATCCATCTGAAGGCTTACAATTAGTTGGTGTTACAGGTACTAATGGAAAAACAACAATCACTTCCTTATTGTACCAGCTCTTTAAAGCCGCTGGATTTAAAGTAGGTTTGCTTTCCACTGTCAAAATTATGGTGGATGATACAAGGTATGAAGCTACTCATACTACTCCAGATTCTCTTACTATCAACAGGTATTTAAATGAAATGCTAGATGCTGGTGTAGATTTTTGTTTTATGGAAGTAAGTTCCCATGGTATTCATCAAAAGCGTACCGAAGGACTACAATTTACAGGAGGAATCTTTACTAATTTGTCTCATGATCATTTGGATTATCATCAAAATTTTGCAGAATATAGAGATGTTAAAAAAATGTTTTTTGACCAATTACCGAAAACTGCATTTGCTTTAACCAATGTCGATGATAAAAACGGTAAGGTGGTGCTTCAGAATACCAAAGCAAAAAAATATACCTATGCTTTAAAATCGATTGCGGATTATAAAGTACAAATTCTCGAAAATCAATTTAATGGTTTGTTATTGAAATTAAATAATAATGAATTATGGGTGAAACTTATCGGGAACTTTAATGCTTATAATTTACTAGCCATTTATGCAACTGCAGAATTATTAGAATTAGAAGCTTTGGAAACATTGCAAATAATGAGCACATTAGAAAGTGTAGATGGTAGGTTTCAATATTTAGTTTCAGAAAAAAACATCACATCCATAGTGGATTATGCACATACCCCAGATGCATTAAAAAATGTGTTAAATACAATTAATACGATACGTACGGGTAATGAGGAATTAATTACTGTAGTGGGTTGCGGGGGAGATAGAGATGTTACAAAAAGGCCAATGATGGGGAATATTGCAGCGTCACTTAGTACAAAAGTGATTTTTACAAGCGACAACCCAAGGAGTGAAGATCCAACAGCTATTATTGAAGCTGTAGAAAAAGGAGTGCCTGCAGAATATTATAAAAAGACATTATCTATTACCGATAGAAAGCAAGCGATAAAAACAGCTTGTCAATTGGCGAAGGATGGAGATATCATTTTAGTGGCTGGAAAAGGTCACGAGACTTATCAAGAAATTAAAGGAGAACGCTTTGATTTCGATGACTTTAAAATAGTAACGGAATTATTAAACTCCCTAAACAAATAATTATGCTGTATTATCTGTTCGATTTTTTAGAAAAAAACTACCAAGTACCAGGAGCTGGACTTTTTCAGTTCATCACGTTTAGAGCTGGATTAGCAGTGCTTTTTTCTTTATTAATCGCAGCGGTATATGGGAAGAAGATCATTAACTATTTACGTAAAAAACAAATTGGAGAAACAGTTAGAGATTTAGGCTTGCAAGGTCAAAATGAAAAAACAGGTACTCCAACCATGGGAGGGATCATCATTATCCTAGCTACAGTTGTTCCAGTATTGCTTTTTGCAAAACTCGAAAACATCTATGTAATTCTTCTTTTAGTGACCACCGTTTGGATGGGAACTATTGGATTTATTGATGATTATCTAAAGATAACCAAGGGAAATAAAGATGGTCTTTCTGGTAAATTTAAAGTGATAGGTCAAGTGGGCCTTGGGGTTATAGTTGGTGCAACTATGTTTTTTCATCAAGATATAACTGTAAAAAGACAAAAGTTAAGCCCTTCAAGCGCAATAGAAAATGTGGGGCAAAGCCATATTCCAGAATTTTATCCTGAGGAGAAAACACTATTAACAACGATTCCTTTTGTTAAGAAAAATGAATTCAACTACGAAAGTCTTATAAGTTGGGCTGGAGAAGATGCAAAGAAATATGTATGGCTATTATTTATCCCTATTGTAATTTTTATTATCACAGCAGTATCTAACGGTGCAAACTTAACCGATGGTATTGATGGACTTGCGGCTGGTACATCAGCAATAATAGGGGTAACTCTTGCAATTTTTGCCTGGGTGTCGGGGAATGTGATATTTTCAGATTATCTGAATATTATGTACATCCCAAATACCGGTGAACTTACCATCTTCATTATGTCGTTTGTAGGAGCGCTGATAGGGTTTCTATGGTATAATGCCTATCCAGCACAAATATTTATGGGGGATACGGGAAGTTTGACAATTGGTGGAATAATAGCTGTGATTGCTATTGCAATCCGAAAAGAATGGCTAATACCAATTCTTTGTGGAATCTTTTTAATGGAAAATTTATCGGTGGTTATGCAAGTAGGTTGGTTTAAATATACCAAGAAAAAATTTGGAGAAGGAAGGCGAATTTTTAGAATGTCACCCCTCCACCATCATTATCAAATAAAAGGATTTCATGAAAGTAAAATTGTAACTAGGTTTTGGATTGTTGGAATATTTCTAGCAATTCTAACCATAGCAACACTGAAAATAAGATAATGAAAAAGTTAGTAGTTCTAGGAGCCGGTGAAAGCGGAGTTGGAACCGCAATTTTAGGAAAAAAAGAAGGATATGAAGTTTTTGTTTCAGACTTCGGAAAAATAAAGGATAAGTACAAACAAGTTCTTTTACATCATGAGATTTTATGGGAAGAAAGTGGTCATTCTGAAACCAAAATTCTTTCAGCAGATATAGTGATGAAAAGCCCTGGGATTCCAGATAATGCTAACCTTATTATAAAGCTAAAAGAAAAAGGTATTAATGTGATTTCTGAAATTGAATTTGCTTCAAAGTTTACGGATGCAAATATCATAGGGATTACTGGAAGTAATGGAAAAACTACCGTTGCAACCATGGTATACCAAATTTTAAAAGACGGAGGCTTACAGGTTGCTTTAGGAGGCAATATTGGGGACAGTTTTGCAAAGGAAGTGGCTACTAAGAAAAATGAAAACTATGTGTTAGAATTAAGTAGTTTTCAGTTGGATGGTATCGAGGATTTTGCGCCGCATATATCCATATTAACCAATCTTTCTCCAGATCATTTGGATAGATATGATAATGATTATTCAAAGTATATCGATTCAAAATTTAGGATAACCATGAATCAGACAGCCAAGGACTTTTTTATTTATGATGCAGACGATGATAAGATTAAAGAATGGCTTTCTAAGCATACCATAAAACCTCAATTACTGCCTTTTTCAGTTAAAAAACAATTAAAAAAAGGCGCATTTATAAAAAATAAAGAAATAATAATAACAATAGATAACACCAAATTTACTATGCCAATCGCAAAATTAGGATTACAAGGACAACACAATATTAAAAACGCCATGGCGGCTTCAACAGCTTCTAAGTTGTTGAACATTAGGAAAGAAACTATTAGAAGAAGTTTGGAAAATTTTCAAGGGGTGGAGCACCGTTTAGAAAATGTACTTAAAATCAATAATGTAAAGTACATCAACGACTCTAAAGGGACTAATGTAAATGCTACGTATTATGCTCTTGATAGTATGGAAACTCAAACTGTTTGGATTGTGGGAGGAGTGGATAAAGGCAATAATTATAGTGAGTTGTTTTCATTGGTTAATGAAAAGGTAAAAGCAATTATTTGTCTTGGATTGGACAACCAAAAAATAATAAACGCCTTTGGAAATGTGGTTGATATTATGGTGGAAACACATTCTATGCAAGATGCAGTTCAAGTTGCGTATCGATTGTCTAAAAAAGGGGATTCGGTATTATTATCTCCAGCCTGTGCTAGTTTCGATCTTTTTGAAGATTATGAAGATCGTGGACGTCAATTTAAAGAGGCAGTTAGAAATTTATAATATAAAAACGAATGAATAAAATATATCAACATATAAAAGGAGACAAAACTATTTGGGCAGTTGTTACCTTGTTGGCATTATTTTCATTCTTACCAGTATATAGTTCTAGTAGTAATTTAGCTTATTTGTATGGCGACGGAAATACATTTAAATTTTTATTAAAACACTTTGCACATTTATTATTAGGATTTGCAATTTTATACGGAATTCATAAAGTTCCCTACCATTATTTTAAAGGCTTATCTATTATTGGAATTCCGATTGTTATTTTATTACTTATTGTAACTATGAGTCAAGGAACTACTATCGATGGTGCTAATGCAAGTAGGTGGATTCGTGTTCCTTTTGTGGGCGTAACTTTTCAGACCTCCACACTTGCTTCCGTAGTATTATTGACCTATATAGCTCGTTATTTATCTAGAATAAAAGACAAAACGATTAGTTTTAAAGAAACTCTTTTTCCCCTTTGGTTGCCAGTTTTTTTAATTTTGACACTCATATTACCCGCCAACTTTTCCACAACAGCTATCTTATTTACCATGGTGTCTGTTTTGTTATTTGTTGGCGGTTATCCAAAAAAATATTTGGGCATAATTTTTTTAGCAGGTGCTTTTTTGCTGACCTTTTTTATTGTTACCGCAAAAGCTTTTCCAGATGTTTTTCCTAATAGAGTAGATACTTGGATTAGTAGAATTGATAATTTTATAGATGATGAAGAAACCCAGGCAGATTATCAAATAGAAAAAGCTAAAATTGCTATTGCCTCTGGGGGTCCCTTGGGCTTAGGTCCTGGTAAAAGTATTCAGAAAAACTTTTTACCTCAATCCTCATCCGATTTTATTTATGCGATTATTGTAGAAGAATTTGGTTTAATAGGAGCTTTATTTTTAATGTTTCTGTATTTATTATTGCTATTTAGATTTGTTATTGTTGCGCATAAAGCAAATACAGTTTTTGGAAAATTATTAGTAGTAGGCGTTGGTTTGCCAATAGTGTTTTTAGCATTAATCAATATGGCAGTTGCTGTAGAATTGTTTCCAGTTACTGGACAAACGCTTCCATTAATTAGTAGTGGTGGATCTTCCATTTGGATGACTTGTTTGGCTATTGGAATGGTGTTAAGTGTTAGCGCAAAAAGAGAAGTAGTAGAAAATGAAGATAAAGAAGAAAACCCTTTAGATATATTAAGTGAAGCCATATAAATTTATCATATCAGGAGGTGGAACAGGAGGACATATTTATCCTGCAGTTGCAATTGCTAACGAATTAAAGAAAAAGTATCCAGATGCTGAATTTTTATTTGTGGGAGCAAAGGATAGGATGGAAATGGAGAAAGTTCCAGAAGCTGGTTATGAAATAAAAGGACTATGGATTTCGGGCCTACAACGTAGTTTGACTTTTAAAAATTTAATATTCCCTTTTAAATTAATCTCAAGTTTGTTGGCTTCTAAAAAAATATTGAAAAAGTTTAAGCCTGATGTTGCTATTGGGACAGGAGGCTATGCTAGTGCACCCTTACTTAAAGTTGCTTCAAATAAAGGAATTCCTTGTTTAATACAAGAACAAAACTCTCATGCTGGAATTACAAATAAGTGGCTTAGTAATAAAGTGAAAAGCATCTGTGTCGCCTATGAGGGAATGGAAAAATTCTTTCCTTCTGAAAAAATTAAGCTTACAGGAAATCCAGTACGACAAGATTTAATCGATATTGACTCTAAAAGAGAAAAAGGAATAGCATTTTTTAAGTTAGATCCAAACAAGAAAACAATTTTGGTTATAGGCGGAAGTCTAGGAGCAAAAAGAATAAATGACCTTATCGATACTTCTTTAGAAATGTTTTCAAAACTAGAGCTGCAGGTGATTTGGCAATGTGGTCGTTTTTATTATGAAATTTATAAAAATAAAGGTTCAGAAAATGTACAAGTTCATGCCTTTTTAAATCGAATGGATTTAGTTTATGCTGCTGCAGATATTATCATTTCAAGGGCAGGAGCCTTGTCGGTTTCAGAATTGTGCTTGGTAGGAAAACCAGTCCTTTTTATTCCCTCGCCAAATGTAGCTGAAGACCATCAAACTAAAAATGCATTGTCAATTTCAAAAAAGAAAGCTGCGTTATTAATTACAGAAAGTGAATTAGATGAGAAGTTTGAGGCAGAATTATCAAATTTAATTTCTTCAGAAGAAAAGCAAATAGAATTATCTAGGAATATTAAAAGTTTAGGAAAACCAAATGCTACTAAGGAAATTGTAGCCGAAATAGAACGAATGATTCAAAATAGAAATCAGTCTTGATAGATGAATAAATTAGAAAACATACAAAACATATATTTCGTCGGTATTGGGGGAATAGGTATGAGTGCTTTGGCACGCTATTTTAATCTTCAGGGAAAGAAAGTTTTTGGTTACGATAAAACACCGTCTGATATTACTAAAAACCTTATTGCTGAAGGAATTTTTATACAGTTTGAAGATGATATTTCTAAATTGCCATCTGCGATAAAAGATCAAGAAAAAACTTTGGTGGTTTATACCCCAGCGATTCCTATAAGCAATGCTATAATTACTTGGTTTGAAAATAAAAAATACGATATACTTAAACGTGCGCAACTTTTAGGAGAAATTTCTAAGAATAGTATTTGTTTAGCTGTGGCTGGCACACATGGGAAAACCACTACTTCTGCAATATTAGGACATTTATTAGCAGATTGTAATAGATCTGTAACCGCTTTTTTGGGTGGTATTTCCGAAAACTATAATTCCAATTTAATCTGTCAAGGAAATGATTTAATGGTAGTAGAAGCAGATGAATTTGATCGTTCTTTTTTACATCTGCATCCAGATATTGCTTGTATCACATCTATGGATGCTGATCATTTAGATATATATGAGGATACTTCAGATCTTGAACAAACCTTTATTGCTTTTTCAAAACTGCTTCCCAATAGTAAAAAGTTATTATACAAAAAAGGACTTTCGTTAGCGGGAAACTCAGTTTCTTCAACAGAGGAAGCCGATTTTCAAGCGACAAATATTCATATCGAAAATGGTAGTTATGTGTTTAATTTAAAAACACCTTCCGAAGAGGTAAAAGGCTTGCAATTTCATTTGCCAGGACGACATAATTTATTTAACGCAGTTACCGCTTTGGGTATGGCAATTCTTGCAGGTACACCACTTAATTGCTTGCACAAAGCACTAGAAAGTTTTAAAGGTGTAAAAAGAAGATTTACCTATAAAATTAAAACCGAAAGTTTGGTTTTAATAGATGATTATGCGCACCATCCTACAGAGATTGATGCCTTATTTCAGGCAGTAACCGAAATGTATCCTAGAAAAGAGAAATTAATTGTTTTTCAACCACACTTATTTACAAGAACACAAGATTTTGGTGAAGGCTTTGCAAAAAGTTTATCCAAATTTAACGAGGTGATCCTTTTGGATATTTACCCAGCTAGGGAAGAACCTATCAAGGGAATTAACTCTTCTTGGCTATTGGATAAAATTACCATCAAAGATAAAAAATTAGTGTCAAAAGAGGCGATTCCTCAGGCAGTGAAAGACTCTAGAAGTATGGTAAAACTATTGGTAGGTGCTGGAGATATAGGAGTTGAGGTGGAAAAGATAACTAAATATTTAAAAGATGAAGATTAATTGGAATATCATAAAGTTTTTGATGATAACGGGCTTAATCGTTTTTTTATTTAGCTTTAGTAAGCAACGAAATGAAGTGAGGAACCTCACGAAAATTGAAGTTGATTTTAAGAATGACAACACTCTTTTTATCACTCAAAATTCGGTTAATAAATTGTTAATACAAAATACCGATAGTGTTACGAGCATAGGTAAAGAAACTTTAGTTTTGAATAAGATGGAAGAAAGTTTGTTAAAAAATCCGATGA
>CAJXYJ010000073.1 GCA_913063255.1 uncultured Flavobacteriales bacterium
CGTAACTTAAAATCTTCTTCTAGTACCTGGCCTTCATCAGATCTGTATTTGTTAATCGCAATCAAGGCTTCATTTAAGGCTTTATGGATATCATTAAATTCGGTTTCTTCAATTTCTTTACGCTCCGTTTTTAAAGCATCTGGCATTCGGATGGCCATTTTTAATAATTCTACATCCTCTCCCTCTACCACATTAGAGAGTTGTTTCATATATTGCTTTACTACAGGCTCATTAAGTTTTGAAGAGGTTTCTTCAGCGGTAATTTCAACATATAAATTAAAATCTACCTTACCTCTAATCAATGACTTTGAAATGGTTTTACGCATTTCCAATTCTTTTTCTCTATAGGAAGAAGGAACCCTTGCGTGAAGATCCAAATTTTTACTGTTCAAGGATTTAATTTCTACAGTAATCTTTTTTGAAGATAATTGTACTACAGATTTCCCGTAGCCTGTCATGGATTGAATCATATACCGAATTTTGATTTGGGCAAAGGTACTAAATTAGAGCGAGTGGTGTGGAATGGATATATTAGAAAAGTGGTAATTTTTCATTTAAAAACTGAAGGGTTCTTTTTTCGCTATAATATTGGTTATTGGTTTGATGAAAGCCAACATGTCCTCCAAATAAAGGAGTTTCTAAAAATATATTTTTGGAGTTTTCAGCAACTGCATATGGATAACAATCTTGATCTAGAAAACTATCGTTTTTTGCATTTAAAATTAAAATGGGGATTTTAATATTTGGGATAAATTGATTGCTACTGTTTTTATGGTAATAGTCGTAAGCATCTTTAAATCCGTGTGCTTTTGAGGTGTAAATGTCATCAAAATCTTTTAGGGTTTTAATATTTTTTAAATCTGTAGGATTCATCTTATCTCTGAATATTGGCATTTTAATTTTGTATTTTTTCCGTAAACTAATTAAAAATACAGTGCTATAAATCCAATTTTCAAACTGGTTTAAACTTTCTAAGGAACCTCTTAAACTTGTGGGAACCGAAATTGCGACCCCCTTTTTTATTTCCTTAGGAAGACTTGTTCTTTCACCTAAATATTTTAATAATAAGTTGGCTCCTAAACTAAAGCCTACCAACACGATTTCCTGATAGGTATCTTTTTCAAGAATATGCTTAATTACAGTTTCTAAATCATCTGTTTTCCCTGAATGATAAGATTGATAAGCAAGATTATTTTCGCCACTACAGCCTCTAAAATTAACTGCGGCAACATCCCAATTGTCATTAACTAAATGTAAACCTGCTGCTTTTATATAGGTACGTTGTGCATTTCCTTCTAAACCATGTAGCAATATTGCCACTCTCTTTTTTGAATTTTTAGAAAAGGACCAATCCAAATCTAAAAAGTCATTATCTGGAAGAGTTATTCGTTCTCTTTCTTGAGCTAAGCTAATTGTTGGTCTGAGCTTAGCAGAGTAAATGGTTGAAAAATGGCCGTTTTTAAAAATCCAAGGAGGATTGTATTCGCTTTTTATATGAGGCATCTAAATATTAAAACTTAATGTAGCAATGTAATAAATTACTAGGCATACAACCAAAAGTAATTTACATTTGAGAAAATATAAAAAATGTATATAAAAGAATTTGAAGTTCGGTGGAATGATTTAGATGCAAATAGGCATTTGGCAAATAGTAGTTATTTAAATTATTTGAGTCATACACGTTTGAGTTATTTTATGGAAAACGGGTTTGACCAAAACAATATGGAAGTTCATAATATTGGCCCAGTTGTCTTTAACGAACATTTGTTTTATTTTAAAGAAATATTTCCTGGAGAACCCATTCGTGTTTCTTTAGAATTGAAAGGATTATCTGAAGGGGGAATGTATTTTGAGTTTGAGCAAAACTTTTATAATAGCAAAGGGAAAAATATGGCTCGTTGTACTATGATAGGTGGTTGGATAGATTTAAAAACAAGAAAATTAAGAGATATACCAGAAACTCTTTTTACGGCATTAAATGGATTAGATAAAACTGAAGATTTTAAAATATTAGCCAAAGAAGATACCAGAAAGTTTAAGCAGACTCCACAAGATTTAATTAAGTAGATTTCGGTTTACGAGTAGATAGAAATACTCCTATAAAAATTAAAACTGCAGCTCCAATTCTAATAGGAGTCAACGAATCTGAACCAACCAAAATAGCAAATAAGACGGCTATAACAGGTTGTAAATAAATAAAGGAACCTATAGTAGAAGGCCTTAATTGTTTTAATGCGTATATGTTAAAAAGGTAAGAAAGAAAAGTAGTGCCAATAACCACAAAGGCTAATTTCCAAATAATATCAAATGACAATTGAGCCCATTCTACGGCTACAAATTCGTTGAAACCAATAGGAATGTTTATTATAAAAGCTATTAAAAAAAACCATTTCATTAAGGTTATAGAGCTGTATTTTGACACTAATGGTTTTACAATAATTAAATAGATAGAATAGGAGGTAGCATTGATTATAAACAAAAGGTTTCCTAAGGGAATATTAGGTGCATTTGCCTGTGTTTTCATTCCAAAAACGATTAATATAATTGCGCCAAATAGACCTAAGCCTATTCCAATAGATTTTCTCCAAGTAATTTTTTCATTTAAAAAAATAGCGGATAACACTAAAAGTAAAACAGGTACAAGGGTGATTACTACAGAACTATTTATTGGGGTTGACAGACTTAAACCTTTAAAGAACATCAACATATTTAGAGCCATCCCAAAAAAGGCACAGGCTAATATTCGATACCAATCACTTCGATCAATCTTTTCAGAAGGAAAAAATAAACTTATCAACCAAAATAAAATAGCTGCTCCACTAATTCTTAAAAAAATAAACCCAAAAGGTTCAATGACACTTGGCATTAAGCCTTTGGCAATGGTATGGTTAATTCCGTATATTACAGATGTTGCGGTTGCAGCAAGAAGTGCTAGTGCTCTGGGATTCATTTTTATAAAATTACTTTAACTCCCATCCAAAACCACTATTAAAAATATAATCAAAATCATTCCCTTCAATTGCTGGTTGGTTATCATAGTTAAGCGTAAAATCAAATTTTACATAGAAATCCCAAGGCAAATCATATTTAAGATCTATGTTGTAATCTGTTCTAAATCTTCCGCTTTCAGACAAACTAGGATAAAGAGCTAGATTTGTAATTAATCTAAAATCACCAAATTCATACATATTATACTCAGTACTAATGTTGGCTTCTGTTGAATTTTTGTTTAAAGATTCGTCTAAGTAAGTTTCCACATTATAGTTAACACCAAGACTAGTACGAAGATATAGTCTAGGGCTTCTTATCATATCTTTTCCTACTCCTATAAGAGTAGTAGTTCTACCTTCAAGCGCTTGTTCAGTATTGGATAAGAAAGAGACTTGAGCAATGCCAAAATACTCTTTAATTAAAAATCGTGTTGCATCGATACTCCATTCTACCCTTTTAATATCATCTACATTATCTTGTTTAGATAATAAGGAACTGTAAGCAGTACTAAAATTCCATAATTCGCCTACATACCTAAGCTTACCACTAAGTGTGAACTGACTAAAGTTATTTGCTTTTGTTATATTAAAAGCAAGATCTATTTCTCCAGTAAATCGGCTAAAAAAATTATTTCCTGAAGCTTTTAATTGAATAATGTTTTCAATTTTTGTTTCAAAAGTCATATCCTGGCTAATGACTTCCACTTTACCTATGCTAACTGTTTTTATTTTGCCCAGATAATGACTGCCGTTTACTAAGTTGATTAAGAAAGTTTGATCCAGATAGATTTCTGTAACTTCTTTATATTCTATTTTAAAATCCTTATCACTATAAGGAGTTTTCATAGTTAAAACCCCGTTTATTAGGGTTTTAATTTCACCTACGAGAACGTTATTATTTTTAAGTTTTATGGAGTCATTAATTACAGCTTTTTTTCTTTTAACTTTAATAGATTTTTTTTTATTTACCTTAATAGAGTCATTTTGTGAAAAAGCACAAAAGCTATTAAATATAAAAAAAAGCAGTAATAATTTTTTCATTGAGAACAATATACGTCTCAAAAATAATAATAATTTTTTTATTTAAGCGATTCTTTAGCAGAAGACACTACGGCTTTACTGTTTCCTATAAAAATTTCAGTTTCATTAACAAGTACAGGGCGCTTTAAAAAAGTGTAATGTTCTAATAATAATTTTTTAAAGTCAGAATCATTAAGGGTTTTGTTTTTTAGGTCTCTTTCGCTATACATTCGTGCTCTTTTATTTATTAGAGCTTCGTAACTTTTTGTGAACTGAAATAATACCTCCAATTCATTTTCTGTCATCGGATTAATTTTAATGTCTTGTTTAATAAATTCTGAAGAAAGGTTAAATTCTTTTAAAATTCGGCGGTTAGTGTCACAAGTAGATAAGTAGTATATTTTTTTCATAATAATTACCCATAAAAGGGGGCGCTTTAATGGTTATTAAAGTTTTTACAAATTAATCAAATTCCTGTTGATTTTCCTTATTTTTAAAATCAAATTAAAACCAATGGAATACACCTTAGATATTACTTTAAAAACAAGATCTATTTTTTTAAATATGCTAGAAAACGCTACTTTAGAACAACTAAATAAAAAACCAGAAGGCTTTAACAATACCATTTTTTGGAACATTAAACATATCGTTGTGACGCAACAATTATTAACCTATGGATTATCTAATTTACCTTTATTAATCACTGAAACGGAAACTGAAGATTTTCGTAAAGGAAGCAAATCAAAATTCGATGCTTCAAAGCAAGATGTTGAATTATTAAAAAAGCAATTGTTTTCCACTTTAAAACAAACCGTTATAGATTATAAAAATGGAATTTTTAAAACTTTTACCCCTTATACTGTATCTACAAAATCTACATTAACAAATGTTGAAGAAGCTTTCCAATTTAATAGTTTTCATGAAGGAATTCATTTAGGCTATGTTATGGCTTTAAAAAAAGGGCTTTAAAAAGTTAAATATTGTTTTGCTATTTCTAACGGAATTTCCAATTCTATTGGCCCATCAGCATAACTAGCAATTTCGTATTGATTGTAAATAATAAGTAGGGATGTTTCTGTAAAACCAATAGAATCTGGCAAGGAAAATGTATCATTCTCAAACCAAAAACCTGTTGAGTTTATAGAATCGCTTGGAGAAATATTGTTTTCTTTTCTAAATAAAACTTCTACAAATTCTGTAAACTCTTTTTTGTTTTTCATTAAAGAAGTGTTTGGAATTAAAGTACCTGAAGTAGGGTTAAAGTTTAAAAATTTTGTGGATCCATTGCCATGGGCACCACCTGTAAAAGAATATTGTTGCACTCGTAAAGAAATTATATTTTCTTTAATTGTAGATTCGGTTACTGAAATTTCAGCAAAATAAGGGCTAATCTCTGGGAACTCTTTTTTGTCATTTTCGTAGTTTTTTATAAACTTCTCTGAAGCTTCAGAAATGGTTGAAGCCCGAATGTTTTTTTCAATATTCGAATTTAAAAAATAAATAATAGCGCTTCCAATAGTGAAATTAATTTTATTGACGATTTCATTTTCACCATTAATTTTTATATAATCGATAGTTACTTGTACGCAATCACTCCCTTTACAATCCCCGTGATATTCTTCAGAAAAACTTTGTGAAGAGAGCAGTTGCGAAGAGTCGTTTTTACAGCTAAAAGAGATAAGTGCAATAAGAATGATAATATTTATATTTCTAAGCATCATTAAAAAAGGATAATTATGTTAATTTTAATCTTTTAAAACCACGAAAGTATAACGAAAAATACTTTTTTTAGTTTTTAGCTTCAATTAAAATAATTACAAATGAAATTTAATACCAAAACAATACACGGAGGACAAGAACATGACAAAGCATATGGTGCCGTTATGCATCCAATATACCAAACAACAACTTATGCTCAAACTACTCCAGGGGGACATAAGGGATTTGAATATTCAAGAACACATAATCCTACTCGGGCTGCTTTAGAAAAATCTTTTGCAAGTTTAGAACAGGGGAAATTTGGTTTAGCTTTTGGTAGTGGATTAGCAGCGATAGATGCAGTTATGAAATTGTTAAAATCTGGAGATGAGGTTATATCTACCAACGATTTATATGGTGGTACTTATCGGTTATTCACTAAGATATATGAAGATTTTGGAGTGAAGTTTCATTTTATAGGAATGGAAAATGCAGACAGGATTGAAGATTTTGTAAATGAAAACACAAAATTAATTTGGGTTGAAACACCAACGAACCCAATGTTAAATATTATTGATATAAAAATGGCAGCTGGCATTGCTAAAAAACATTCCATTTTATTGGGAGTAGATAATACCTTTGCTACGCCCTATTTACAACAGCCTTTAACTTTAGGTGCAGATATTGTAATGCATAGCGCCACTAAATATCTTGGTGGACATAGTGATGTGATAATGGGAGCCCTTGTAGTTAAAGATGAAGAATTAGCAGAACGTTTATATTTTATTCAAAATGCAAGTGGAGCTATTTGTGGACCTCAAGATAGTTTTTTAATGTTGCGAGGAATTAAAACACTCCATGTACGAATGCAACGTCATTGTGAAAACGGAAAAGCAATAGCCCATTATTTAAACAATCATCCAAAAATTGAAAAAGTGTATTGGCCAGGATTTGAGAGTCACGCAAATCATGAGATCGCTAAATCTCAAATGTCTGATTTTGGAGGAATGATATCTTTCGTAACCAAAGGGAATGATTATCAACAGGCAATTAAGATTGTAGAAAATTTAAAATTATTCACTTTAGCAGAAAGTTTAGGTGGAGTAGAAAGTCTTTCGGGTCACCCTGCTAGTATGACTCATGCGAGTATTCCTAAGGAAGAAAGAGAAAAAACAGGTGTTGTGGACTCGTTAATTAGGTTGAGTATTGGGATTGAAGATGTAGATGATTTAATTGAAGACTTAAAACAATCAATAGGTTAATTAATTATTCTAAATAATAGATATAGCCTAAATTAATCCAGTAAATCCATTCGTTTGCTTTGTTTTCTGGTACTTCAGGGTTTAAGCCATCTACCCAGTTGGAGAAATAATAACCCCAACGACTGTCTAACATAAGATCGCTAAGAGGAGATAATTTGTATCTAACCCCAACACTAGTGACAAATTCCCAAGTATTTCCACCTTCATTGTTCATTGAAGTTAGAGGATAATATTTTCCGCCATAATAGTTACTTTGAATAGCTAAGTTTTCGTCGTAGGTGATAGTAGAGTCATATGCAACCCAATGTAATCCCATACTAATAAAAGGGGCCAAAGAGTATTGTCTTGCTGCAAAATCACGGATACTCATAGGGAAATATTCTAATTGTGAACCAATCTCAAAAACAGAAGTAGATCCTTTCATAGACCTTAAAAAATCTGCTCCAGATCCTGTATGTTCTGGTGCTACCCATTCCCCAAAGTGGTCTAATTTTATACTATAATAATCAATTTCATTTCTAAGTTTAAAATGATCGTTAAAGTAAGTGTCTGCAGTATAACAATTACAATCAGCACGATAGGAGAAATTAATGTAATGTATTAACCCAATACCAATTGTTGAGTTCCCAGAATTTGTTTTTATATCGTTACGTTGTCCAAAATCTGAATAAAACGCAAGAGGACCAGCTATAACTCCTACTTCGTGTGAGAAGCCACCTTGACTGTATACTTCTTGTTTTGATAAGACAAGAAAAGTGATTACCAATAGCAATAATCTAGCACGCATTTTTAAATGTAGGATTAGGTTGAGACATAACAAATATATAAAAACAAATGTTATGGTAAAATATATTACACGAATTTTGCTTTTTCATTGAATTATAATGGACTTTTTTTAGATATGTTTTATCTTTGCATTCTTAATTATTGTTAACGTTTCAATTAATTATTTTTATATGAAAGATAGTATAAAAGAGTTTATTTTAAAAGTTGAAAAAATGAACCCTAATGAGTCTGAATTTATGCAGGCCGTTACCGAAGTAGCAGAAGCTATAATTCCTTTTATTGAGGAAAATGAGATGTATCAAAACAAAATGTTACTTGAGCGTATGGTAGAGCCAGAACGTGTGGTAATGTTTAGAGTTCCCTGGACAGATGATAGTGGTAGTATACATGTAAATAAAGGCTATAGAGTTGAATTTAATTCAGCAATTGGACCTTATAAAGGAGGCTTACGTTTTCACCCATCGGTAAACTTAAGTATTTTAAAGTTTTTAGGTTTCGAGCAAGTATTTAAAAACAGTTTAACTACGCTTCCTATGGGAGGAGGAAAAGGAGGTTCAGATTTTAATCCAAAAGGTAAAAGTGATGCAGATGTTATGCGTTTTTGCCAAAGTTTTATGACAGAGCTTTCTAGACATATTGGGCCAAATACAGATGTTCCTGCAGGAGATATAGGAGTTGGTGGTAGAGAAATAGGATATTTATTTGGACAATATAAGCGTCTTAGAAACGAATTTACTGGAGTTCTTACAGGAAAAGGACTTTCTTTTGGAGGTTCCTTAATACGTCCTGAAGCAACAGGATATGGAACGGTATATTTTGCAAAAAATATGTTAGCAACCAAAGGGGAAAGCTTTAAAGGAAAAACAGTTGTAATTTCTGGATCAGGAAATGTTGCACAATATGCAGCCGAAAAAGTGATCGAATTTGGTGGAACAGTCGTAACATTATCAGATTCTGGTGGATATATTCACGATGCTGACGGGATTACTACTGAAAAGTTAGCTTTCGTAATGGACCTTAAAAACGTTAGACGAGGAAGAATTAGCGAATATGTTGCTAAATATCCATCGGCTAAATATGTAGAAGGAAAACGTCCTTGGGAAGTAAATTGCGATATTGCATTACCATGTGCAACTCAAAATGAGCTTAATAAAGAAGAAGCACAAACTTTAATTAGCAATAATTGTATTTGTGTAGCAGAAGGAGCGAATATGCCAAGTACACCTGAAGCTATCGAAGTTTTTCATGAAGGTAAAATATTATTTTCTCCAGGAAAAGCATCAAATGCAGGTGGGGTAGCAACTTCAGGATTAGAGATGTCTCAAAACTCTCTTCGTTTAAGTTGGACAGCAAAAGAAGTAGACGATAAACTTCATACTATTATGAATGATATTCATGACTCCTGTGTAAAATACGGAACCGATGAAAATGGTTATGTTGATTATGTAAAAGGAGCAAATATTGCTGGTTTTGTAAAATTAGCAGATGCGATGTTAGCACAAGGGATAGTTTAATAAATAACTATTTTAGATATTAAAAGGTTGTCTTTAAAAAGGCAACCTTTTTCATTTTATTTATGTTATAAAATAAATAGTATTTTAGCTTGTTATACTATTGAAATTTATTTTTATATGAAGCAATTTGGATTTGCCATTCTTTTTTTACAATCGTTATTTCTTTCCGCTCAAAATTTTGAAGAAAGTTGGTCGGGATATTTTTCATATGTATCTGTTAAAGCAATTACTCAAGGAAACGACAAAATATTTGTAGCAGCTGAAAATGCTATATTTACTTACGACCTTTCCACAGAAGAAATTAAAACGATTTCTACAATTAATGGATTGTCAGGAAAACAAATATCTACTATTTATTATAGCGAAAACTTCAACTTATTAATTATAGGTTATAAAAATGGGTTAATTGAAGTTGTAATAGATGATGAAGATGAAATACTTGCTGTGGTTGACATATTAAACAAGCCAACGATTCCTCCAAATAAAAAACGAATAAATCATTTTTACGAATATAATGGCGAAGTATTTATTTCTACTCAATATGGAATTTCAGTTTTTGATTTAGGAGCCTTAGAATTTGGAGACACCTATTTTATTGGAGATTTAGGCTCTCAAATAGAAATTTCTCAAACTACGGTATTTGAAAACGTAATTTATGCAGCTACTTCTTATAACGGGATCCGAAGTGCCTTTGTAGATAATGACAATCTAATTGATTACCAGCAATGGACAACTATTACGAATGGAGGTTATCAAGGGATTCAGTCATTAAATACAGAGCTTTATACGGTTAATAATAACAATACTATTTATAGATATTCATCTGCAAATGGGTTTGTTGAAGTTGGAGGGTTTAATGCTTCTGTTGTCGATTTTAATACCACTTCAGATATTTTAACCATAACAACAACAAATTCAATTCATGCATATTCCGAAGGATTTATTTTAGAGTCTGAAGTGACCTCCTTATTAGATTATGATTATGTTTTGCAATCTGGCTTAACATTCAATAATAATTTTTATTTAGGAACTACAGAATTAGGAGCTTTAGTAGTTCCATTTGGGAATAGCCAAGCACAACAAATATTGCCAGATGGCCCTTTATTAAACCAACCCTTTGCTATAGATGCTTCTCCAGAGAAATTATGGGTAGCATTTGGAGAGGTGGATGTTAATTTTAATCCTTATCCTTTAAGCAAAAGAGGGATAAGCAATTTAAAAGAGGATACTTGGACAAATATTAGTTATGAAGACTTAATAGGACAATTAGGGGTTGAAGATGTAAATGATATAACGTATGTTACTATTAACCCAGAAAATTCTCATGAGGTTTATATGAGTTCTTATCAAAAAGGACTACTTAAAATTGATGACCAGACACCTTCCATTTTATATAATGAAACGAATAGCCCGCTAACAATTCCTAATAATAATGAAGATCTAGGAATTCGATTGTATGGATCAGATTTTGATAGAGAAGAGAACCTTTGGTTTGTACAGTCCAATATAGATGATGGACTTGTAAAACTTACACCTACAGGGCAGTTTCAATTTACAGATCTTTCAAATATTATTGAAACAGAAGATGAACAAGCTCTTACTGAATTAAAAATTAGTAGGGAAGGATACCCTTTTTTTGGAACAGTATACAATGGATTAGTTGGTTATAACCCTACAACTAATGTATTCAACAAAATAGGAGAAGGTACAGGAAATGGAGGTTTGCCAATAAGTAATGTAAGAGCCTTAGCCTTCGACAATCAAAATAGATTGTGGATTGGAACAATAAAAGGGTTACGTGTATTGTATAGCGTTGGGGACTTTTTTGATGGAGGAGAAACACAAGATGCTCAACCAATTATTATTTTAGAAGATGGAGTGCCTCAAGAGCTATTATATGAACAATCCATAACAGATATTGAAGTGGATGGTTCTAATAATAAATGGGTGGCCACGGTTTCATCCGGAGTATTTTATTTTTCTTCTAATGGACAGGAGACAATTTTGCGATTTACTTCAGATAATTCCCCATTACCATCAGATAACGTGCTAGATATTGCTATAGATGACCAAAACGGAACGGTGTATTTTGCTACTGCGGATGGACTTGTTGCTTATAATGGTACCTCAACAGCACCCAGAGAAGATTTAGAAAATGTATATGCATTTCCTAATCCAGTACGACCAGACTTTTTTGGCGATGTTACCATAGATGGGCTTACAGCTAAAGCGAATGTTAAGATAACAGATATTACAGGAAATCTTGTTTATGAAACTACTTCTGAAGGAGGGAGTGTACGATGGGATACGACTGCATTTGGAAAATATAAAGTAGCATCTGGAGTATATTTGGTTCTAGTTTCTACCGATGATGCTCTTGAAACTAAAGTTATTAAAATTATGGTTATTCGATAATGGTTATTACTACCAATGCTATTGTTTTATCTTCTCTAAAATATTCTGAAGCAGACCTTATTGTTAAATGTTATACAGAGTCTTCAGGATTAAAAAGTTATTTACTAAAAAATATATTAAAATCCAGAAAAGGGAAACTAAAGGCTTCGTATTTTCAACCTTTAACGCTTTTAGAATTAGAAGCGGTACATAAAGATAAGGGAAATTTAGAAAGAATTAAAGAAGCAAAAGTGTTGCACCCATACAACACGCTTCACACTAAAGTTGTAAAATCTGCAATGGTTATTTTTATTGCCGAAATCTTAACCAACTCTATACAAGAAGAAATAGAAGATAATGTGCTATTTCAATTTTTAATGGATTCATTTATTTGGTTAGATAATAATAATGAAATTGCCAACTTCCATATCTTATTTTTATTGAAGTTAAGCCTCTATTTAGGCTTCTATCCAGACACCTCTACTACTGCACATTATAACTTTAATTTATTAGAAGGAAATTTCCAACCTTTTAATGATGGGAAATACTGTGAAAATGGGCTTCATGTAGAAACGTTCAAACAATTTTTTGGCATAAAATTTGAAGCAATAACCCAAATTAAACCAACAAAAAAAGTTCGATTAGATATTTTAAATTTGATGTTATTATATTATCAATTACATTTGCAAAGTTTTAAAAAACCTAAGTCACTTTTAGTCCTAAACCAAATATTTGAATGAGCAGAATTTTGCCATTATTTCTACTTTTAACTTTCTTTACTTTTACTTCAATACTTGCTCAAAAAATTCAGGTTTTAGAAGAAGAAAGTCAATTACCAATTTCGGGGGTTGTAGTTTATAATTTAGAAAAAACCATTACTGGAGTTACCGATTTTGATGGATTTGTAGACATTTCGTCTTTTTCAAATACCGAACTTATTACATTTCAACATATTTCACATATCAATGTTTCCCTTTCTAAAAACGATATTAGTTCAACTGGAAACAAAGTTGTTTTAATATTGGACGCTAGCACACTGGATGAGGTAGTGCTATCGGTTTCAAAATTCAAACAAAATAAAGGAGAAATAACCCAGAAAATTGCGAGTATTACGAGCGAGGATATTATGTTTTCCAATCCACAAACTTCTGCAGATTTATTAGAAAGTAGTGGAAATGTTTATATTCAAAAAAGTCAATTGGGTGGAGGAAGTCCTATTATTCGTGGGTTTTCAACCAATAGACTATTAATTGCAGTAGATGGAGTTCGTTTTAATACTGCCATTTTTAGAGGAGGAAATGTTCAAAGTGTTATTTCAATCGATCCTTTTTCTATAGACCGAACAGAAGTGGTTTTGGGGCCAGGGTCTGTTGTTTATGGTAGTGATGCCATTGGAGGGGTAATGAATTTCTATACTAAAAACGCAAAATTCTCTTTTGAAAAAGGAGCTTCCTTTTCAGGAAATGCTATTGCAAGATACGCCACAGCTAGTAGCGAAAAAACGGGTCATTTAGACTTTAATATAGGACTTAAAGAATGGGCATTTTTAACCAGTGTTTCTTATACAGATTTTGACGATTTAAAAATGGGGAAATATGGTCCAGACGATTATTTAAGACCAGAATATGTAGAAACCATAGATGGTGTAGATGTTATAGTGGCTAATGACGATCCTAGAGTACAAGTGCCAACTGGCTATGACCAAATAAACCTGATGCAAAAAATTAGGTATATGCCTTCCGATAATTGGGATTTCAATTTAGGATTATTTTATACAACAACTAGCGATTATCCAAGGTACGATCGACTAATTAGAAAAAAAAACGGGCAGTTAAAAAGTGCTGTTTGGGATTATACGCCACAAGAATGGATGAACGGAAATCTAATGATTACAAATAAAGGAACTACTTTTTATG
>CAJXYJ010000074.1 GCA_913063255.1 uncultured Flavobacteriales bacterium
TTACAAGCAGTTTTCTTTTCCTCTTCGGAAAGGTAACAGGTTTCAATAATTACTTTTAATTGCATTTTTCCAGTTGCGATTTTAATTGCAGCAATTTCATTTTCAACATATTGAAAATCTCCAGATTGAAGCTTTCCAATATTAATAACCATATCAATCTCATCAGCGCCTTCTTCAATACACTTTTGGGTTTCCAATACTTTTGCTGCTGTAGCCATGGCTCCTAATGGAAAGCCAATTACTGCTGCAACTTTTACAGAGGTGTTTTTTAATTCATTTTTTGCTAAAGAAACATAGCAGCCATTTACACAAACTGCATAAAAATTATAGTCGATTGCTTCGCTACATAATTTTTTAATGTCCTTGGGTTGTGCTGTCGCTTTTAATAAGGTATGATCTATATATTTACTTAATTCCATTTAAGTTTTGCTATTTTATTTCTTGAAAATTACAATTTATTTTCCTATTCAAAAGAATTATAATTTCTAAAAAATGATGAAGCTAAAATATTAACCCTCAAGTAATAATTGTATGACAAAAGTCAGTAATAGAAATAATTATTCTGGTAATTTGTGATAATTATCATCTTAATTACCACATCTATTCACTAATTTTGAATTAGGTCATTTTAAATCGGAACCGATGAAAAAAATCCTATTACCAACCGATTTTTCGAAAAATGCAACAAATGCAATTGAATATGCAATTGAATTATATAAAAATGAAGAATGTGAATTTTATATACTCAATGCTTTTTATACATTAGGTTTTGCTACGGATAATATTTTAGTTCCAGAGATTGGAGAAATCGCTTATAAAAGTGGTAAAGAAAATTCTGAAAAAGAGTTATCCATAATCCTTAAGGAAATTCAAAAAAACAATATTTCTAGACATCTTTTTTATAAAGTCTCCAAGTTTAATTCGCTTCTTAATAGTATCCAAGAAACAATAGAAAAAGAAAAAATAGATTTAATTATCATGGGAACCCAAGGCGCTACTAATGCAATAGATGAAATCCTTGGCAGCAATACAGTTATGGTTATGGAAAACGTAAGGTATTGTCCTGTAATGGCTATTCCTTCTGAAGTTAAATTCACCAAACCTAAGGAGATTGTATTCCCCACTAGTTATAATACCCATTATAAAAGAAGAGAATTAAAACAACTTATTGATATAACTAGCATAACTAATGCTGCAATAAGTATTCTTCATATTGAGGGTGAATTAGAAAAAAACTTAAATAAAACTCAAATTATCAACAAGGAATTACTCGAGGAATATTTTGAAGGTTTGAAATATAGTTTTCATGTTATTTATAAAGTGGAATTAGAAGTTGCATTAGATTGTTTTGTGCAAAGTAGAAATAGTGATATGATTGCTTTCGTAAATAAAAAACACGGTTTTTTAGATTCCATTTTCACAAGTCATTTGGTTCAGGAATTAGGCTATAAATCTAAGGTCCCAGTGTTAACAATGCATGATTTATAAAAAAATAGTTAGATGAAAAAAGTTGGAATATGGATGGATAAAGTAAAAGCGTATGTTTTTACTTTACATAATCATTCAGAAAAATTAATAATGATTTATTCTGAAATAAAAACTTATCATGTTGTAGGCGGATCTGGAAGTAGGCTTAAAGGCGGGCCTCAGGATGTAGTTCAAGACAGCAAGTATTTAGAAAGGGAAAAGCATGATTTTAATAATTATTTTAATAAAATTATTGAAAATTTAAAAGATGCAGATACTATTGTGATTTTTGGTCCAGCGGAAGCAGGAGAAAAATTAAATAAAAAACTTCAACAAGAATATAAACCTATTGCAAAAAAAATAACAGCTGTAAAAAAAGCAGATAGTATGACACTTAATCAAACCAAAGCTTTGCTAAAAGATTATTTTAAAAATAAGATATAGAATTTCATTATGACTATTAAACCTAAAGAAAAACCATTCGAGATTATAAAAGCTTCAGGGTCGAAGGTTAGGTTTTCATTAAGTAAACTTAAGAGTTCATTACGAAAAAGTGGCGCAGACGACATTACCATTAAACATATTGTAAATACAGTACGGGATGAATTATATCAAGGTATCTCCACTAATGAAATTTATAATCGTGCCTTTTCTATATTAAAAAAAAAGAAATCTGTTTATGCATCAAAATACAAGCTTAAAAAAGCAATATATGAATTAGGCCCAACAGGTTTTCCTTTTGAACAGTTTATTGGAGCCGTTTTACATTATTCTGGGTATCAAGTTGAAGTAGGACAAATAATTAAAGGAAAATGTGTCTCTCATGAAGTGGATATCATCGCAAAAAAAAATGGAGAATATATTATTGGAGAATGCAAGTTTCATAGTGATCAAAAAATTAAATGCAATGTAAAAGTCCCTTTATATATTAATTCGCGATATCAAGATATTCTTGCCTATTATAAAGAAAATTATGAAAAATCCAGTAGTCCAAATGAAGGCTGGGTCATTACCAATACAAGTTTTACAAAAGAAGCCTTAGCATATGGAGAATGCATGGGTTTGTATATGTTAAGCTGGAACTATCCAACAGGAAACGGGCTTAAAGATAGAATTGATCGCTTGGGTTTATATCCTATAACAGTATCTACACTATTAAAAAAACGAGAAAAGCAATTTTTATTAAGCAGAGATATCGTTTTATGCAGACAACTTATTAATGATGTTTTTTATTTAAATCACCTAGGCATTTCAGAAAACAGAAGAGCAAGAATCTTAAAAGAATTCCAATTATTATCTGATGTTTAACCTAGACATTTATGGAATTAAAAAAACTAAAAAACTTATCTAATAAAACAGAAGATACTTCAATTTCAAGAATAAAAATTTTAAAAATAATATTAAGCAGAATATAAAAAAGGACCATACCTATAACAACCTTAAATTCATCTATAAACGAAAATTTAACCGTCGGTAGGTTGAGTGCTTTCAAAGTAGTCCTAATACGCTTTCTTTCTGTAAGACAAACCATAATAACTACCAGTAAATAAATAGTTACATTAATTTTAGCAGTGTCTGGAATATCATAAAAATAATTCAATAAAAAAACATTAGCCAAAATGGGTAATGATAACAAAGCACCATGAAGCTTGTATTTAGGACTAAAAAGTAATACTCCACCAATACACTCTAGAATACCAATAACTATGGTGTATAAAGGCGCATAACTGTAGAATACCCATAGTAATTCAGTGCTAGACAATTCTCTTATAGTCGTATCTAAATAATACGTATATAAATCAAACTGCAGAGGTTTACCAAAATTATAAAATTTAATTACACCATACCGTATCATGTAAAAAGCGGTAAAATAACGCAATACCTTTTCTATATATAGTAAGCTAGACTTTGATACTATTTTCATCATTTAATTATAATATAGTATCAAAAGTATCTAATAATTTTGAAAAAAGGTTAAAAAAAACATATACATAGAATCATTTCCTATAGAGATACCTGGGAAACTATAGACGATCCTAGACCAAAAATTGTTATTGGAGGAAGAGGAATGATTACTGAAGGAAGGGTACTCAACTATCTTCAGCAATTAATAGACGAATATACAAGCGCCATATTATTGGTAGGCTATCCAGCAGAAGGCACTCGAGAATGAGGCTTATTAGAAGGAGCTAAAGAAATTAAAATTAACAAAGAATATGGTTGGCGCCTAAGCATCCCAAAACTCGATGAAATACAGGTTATTACAATATAATATATTTCATAAAACTGATAATTATCATTGTTTTTTTTAAAATAAAATTATAAACTTATTTGACGGTTGTTTTTGTAATTCTCAGAACTAAATGGAACGTTATTATATATAAAATAGCCTATTTTAAAAAATAGGAAACTGAATATTCACCTTAAAATTTAAATGTTATGACATTAATTAAATTTAACAAACCAGGATTTCCATGGATTACTGAAGAATTTCCAAACTGGTTAGGCAGCAATGATATTTTTGCTGATGACTTTTTTACCAGAGACAGAAAACTTCCTGCCATGAACATTAAAGAAACTAAAGAAACCTTCGAAATTGAACTATCCGTTCCAGGATTTACAAAAAAAGAGATCGAAGTAACCTTAGTAGAAGATTATCTAGTAGTAAGTGCAGAAAAAAGAAAAAATGAGAATGAAACCGAAGAAGGATATACTCGTAGAGAATTCAGTTTCACTTCTTTTAATAGAAGAATGCACCTACCTAAAACTATTAATCGAGAAGAAGAGGTAAAAGCAACCTACAA
The DNA here is from genome assembly GCA_913063255.1 of uncultured Flavobacteriales bacterium. Taxonomy (GTDB): domain Bacteria; phylum Bacteroidota; class Bacteroidia; order Flavobacteriales; family Flavobacteriaceae; genus Marifrigoribacter. Next base: position 4,272 of record CAJXYJ010000074.1, read on the forward strand.
AAACGGTATTCTAACGCTTAAATTAATTAAAATGGACGTAGAAATAGAACTACCAAAAAAAACAATTGAAATCACTTAACTTAAATTAAGGGCAAGAAGTGAAATAACACTTCTTGCCTCTTTTAATTATATGAAAAAGATAATCTACCTATTAATGGTGACTCTACTGTTCACTTCTTGTTCTTCCACTAAATTACTTGAACAGTGGAAAGACCCTAATACAATAGACTTTAAAGCTATTAAGGTATTAGTGATAGGCATTACTAAGAATGAAGAAGCCAGAAGTTTATTTGAGAGTAATTTAACCTCAAAATTAGAAAGTAATGGTGTAAATGCTGTAAAGAGCATTGACTTTTTTGAACAATCCTTTACTTCCTCTAAAAAAACAGAAGAGGAACTTAATGTTATTGAAAATAAGCTTATCGAATCCGATTTTGATGCTATTCTTATTTCTAAAGTAATTAATACGGAAGAGAAGGTTACTTTTATTAAGACGTACAGACTTTTAAATGACGATTTCAAGAATTTTAAAGAAGATTATTATCAAAATCAAGATATTTATCACAGTGATGAATATTATGAGGAGATTAAAATATACCATACAGAAACAGCATTGTATTGCATCTGTATTGGTAAAGACCGTGAATTGTTATGGAGGGCTTCTATAGACATTACAAACCCATATAAAACAGAGAGTACTATTAAAGATTATGTAAATTTAATAATCAAAGAGCTCAAGAGTCAAGATCTCCTTATAATTCAAGACTAGTACAGATCATTTACTTCGGTAAGTTGCAGGATATTATTTTCTCCTATAGATATTGCATTCTTTTTTTGTGTTTCATTACTATTAATTGATGAAAACAAGTATAAACTTATGGCTATTATTATGGCTTGCATAGTGCTAAATTTAGGGTGTAAAATTCCTAAAGAGTTTTATCAGAATCGTAGTTTTTTTTAGATTTTAATCTGTGTTTTACTTAGACTTAGCCATTAATACCCGATTCTCTTTCTCGGCTTCAGAATCCATATAGCGCCCAACAATCAACCCGAAGAACATCCCAAATAGCATCCCGATACTAATTCCAGAATTTGGACCAAAAATGGAAGTACCAATTGCGAGTCCAAAAGTCATTCCCAATCCTGTCCCTAAGGTCGCATAATACCCTTTGGTTGTTAAAGAAAACTCTTTTTTTAAATACTCTTTAAAATGTCTAAGTTTTCGTCTAAAGAATCTTCTTTTATTTTCAGGAAGAAATGTTAAGCCCTGCTGACTAAGAAACGTTACTATAGATTGAATCTCCACTCCTGTCATCTCTCTATTTTCTAAAGCTGTTAGTATTACAATAAACTCTTTATAAATCTTAAGTTCCGATTTTTTTTGGCTTTGATTTTCTAAACTCTCAAAAAGGGTAATGGCACTATTAATTGTCATGGTTTGTTATTTATTTGGTTAGTGGTTTAAGATTTAAAATATTACACCCCAATATCTTTTTTTAATTGGTGGCTCTTAATTCTTCCATATCTTTTAATAAGCTGTCTAGCCTTCGCAAGATTCGTCCATAAACTAAGTTTAAATCCCATTTTCCTATTCTACCTCCAAAATATGCGAAAAAAGCAACTCCAAAAAGCAATCCTAAAATCACGAATAATGGAGTTCCAAAAACCAATAACATATCTGGATTATTTACCAACATACTATCTACTAAATCTTGTCCAGGAATATCACCACCAAAACTACCAAACCAAAAACCTGCAACTAAAGAAAGGAATACAAAAGGGTATAAAAATCTAGACATTTTAGTGTTAAACTGGATCATATCTTTCGTCCAATCATCAAATGTTTTTAGGTATTGATAACTGTTTAAGTTTTTATCAATTTTATCTAATTTGTTTTTAAACTTAATTCCGAAAATTGCTATAAAAATAAATAAGAAAAACATAGGAATCCCCATATAAGGAATCTTTACAGCGATATTAACAGGCAATAAAATTAAAGCAAACAAAAATAAACCAATGATATTTATCTTATACATTCTTCTAAATTTATCTACAATATCTATAGATTTTTGATTGTATAAATCGTTTAGTTTTGGTGCTACTAGAGCATCACTTTTTAAAAACCCCTCTTTCCAAATAGTTTCTATCGATTTTTCCATTTATGCTAATATTTTTTTTAATCGTTCTTTTATTCTTTTAATTCTAACCCCAATATTATTTGGGTTGGTTCCTATAATGTCTGCAATTTCTTGATAGGTCTTTTCTTCTAGGTACAATAAAATAACCCCTCTATCTATTTCAGATAATTTTTTAATAGCATCGTATAACTGATTTAAAGATTCATCTGTAAACACGCGACTATCCTCTATTGCTTCAGGAGGCAGATACTCTGAACTATGATGCTGCTTGTTGTTTTTCTTTTTCTTTAATAAGGTTAAGCACACATTTAAAGACAATCTATAAATCCAAGTGGACCATTCCGATTGTTCTTTAAAATTGTCTTTACTTCTCCATATTTGTAAACATACCTCTTGGTAATAATCTTCAAAATCTTCTTGAGAATTTGTGTATGCTCTACAAATCTTAATGATTATCCCGGAATAGGGTAAAATGGATACTGTATAAAAATCGCTACTCACTTATTAAAATTATATAAAACGTTTAACTCTTAGCATTCTTACTTTCTGCTTTACAAGATAAATTATTTGCTCCACTTAAATTTAATGCTGCATAAGCAGCGGTTACTATAATAAAGAACCCTACATTTTTGTCTTCTACATGGGTTGACTTTAATACAAAGCTCACAATTAATAATACTGTTGCCCATAAAAGAGCAATTCTAATAGTTTTTCCTTTATTCGTTTTCATTTCAGGTTTAATATATGGGTTTATCTATTTAGTGTCTGAAGTTGCAAATTATTACACCTGTGCATAATATTTTTTTTTAACAAATGGATAAGAAATAGATTTAAGGGTTTTTATAAATACACGTTCTCTTTAATAATAGTAGCTAAAAAATGCATAGCCCTTTGGCATCCACCCAATCTTATTTTGAAACTACCAATAGAAAAACCTTTGCCTTATAAAAAGTGTTCATTAGTGAAGTTGATTTTCTAATTTAGAATTTGTATTTTTGAGTCTCTCCCCTATTATTTAAGCAACGTAATTTTTAATTGTTGCAATTTAAATGGAAACTTCAAACTTTAAGGTTGTTTTAAAAACCATACAACATAGAGAACAAGATTGTTTTGCTATTGGCTTTGTCTATCATGAAAAATTAAAAGCACTAGTTAAAAACTTGCCTTATGTAAAGTGGAGTGAAAGCAATAAAACCTTTTATGTTTCTAAGAAAAAACTCTCTTTGCACCGATTGTACACCTTATTACAAGAGAAGGGAGTTTATGTAGATTACTCTTCTGTAATTACAAACCAAGTCAAGTCTGTTTCAAAAAAACAAAAGCAAAAACGAACACCAAGAAATATAAGCGAAACCAATAAGCAAGTGATACGAGCCTTTGTAAGTTATTTGCGTGGTTTGCGTTTGAGTGAAAGTACGGTAAAAACTTATTTTACATTTGTTGCTGATTTTGTGGAGTTTATTGGCGAAAAACCTTTGGATACATTAACAAATATGGATGTTCGATTATTTGTTGAAAATCAGGTAAAATACAAACGATATGCTATAAGTACTCATCGACAATTGGTAAGTGCCATTAAACATTTTGGAACTTTTTTACCCGATAGTCAACTTTCTGTAGAGGAATTAAAAAGACCGAGGAAATCGAGTTATTTACCCACGGTATTAAGCAAAGAAGAAGTTATTGACCTATTACGAGCTACTAAAAACCTAAAGCACAGAGCTGTATTGGCATTATTATATTCGGCAGGATTACGCATCAGTGAAGTCATTAAGTTGAAATTAAAAGACATTGATATTGATAGGCGACAGTTAATTATAAAAAATGCAAAAGGGAGAAAGGATAGGATGGTCGTTTTAGCAGAAAGTTTTATACCTTTATACAAGAATTATTATATGACCTACTTGCCAAAAATTTATTTTGTTGAAAACCCCAAAGGCGGAGTATATAGTCCCAATAGTATTAGGAAATTTTTATCGATTGCTAGTCAGAGAGCTGGAATCAAAAAACATGTTACCCCACATACTTTAAGACATAGTTATGCTACACATTTAATTGAGAATGGAGTTGGATTACGATATGTGCAAGATTTATTAGGACATAGCAAGCCAGAAACTACGATGATTTACACTCATGTAGCCAAGAAGGATTTATTAGAAATACAAAGCCCTTTGGATACCGCTTTATTTTCATTAAGCCAAGGGGATAAAAAACACCAAAAGGTGTATTTATCCCAAAATAAAAGAGGATAAACAACACCTTTAGTGGAGATATAACAAGTTACCCAATATACGAAATAAGCATTGTCCATTATTAATTTATACATTGAAGTTATGAATCGACTACAAATTTATTTTTTATTATTTTCTATTTCCATAGGTTATTGTCAATCTGGAGGTTATACCTACTTTGAGTCTGGAACTTTAGAAGATTGGGCAAACTCTGACAGTTCTTTAACTAATTTAGTCATAGAACAACCTGGCTCGGACGATTCATATTATTTTAAAAAGACTTGTGATGGTTCAAATACAATAAACGGTGAAATGGCAATTAGAAATCTGCTTTGGTTTCAAGATAATTATATGAATGGAGGGGCTGGTATAATTTATTTGAAAATAAGAAATGAAAATACATTTGATTTACACCTACGTCTTGGGTTTACTGATTATGATGGCTCGAAAATAATTATGACAAATCCTATAATCGTATCTCCATCTATAGGTGTATGGCAGGAAATCAATATTGATAATATACACCCCCAAGCATTTACATTAATTGAAGGACCAAACTCAATTGAAGATATATTATTTGGAACGTTTGAAATGAGATTAATTCACAATGAAAGCATTTCATTTAATGGAGCATATGAAAACGGAATTTTTGAAGTCGATAATATTGGAACAGTATATTTAGCTGGTGTAGATGAATTTAATAATGATTCAGTAATAATATATCCCATTCCTACGAAAGATGTAATTTATATTAAAACAAATAGTTCATTTATTGGAAGTGTAGAAGTACTTGATTTATTAGGAAGAAAAAAAGATGTCAAGTATAATAACCATAATGAAGTAGATTTATCCAATTTAAAAAATGGAATATATTTTCTTAGATTATCTAATAAAAGCGGAACTATAACAAAGAAAATAATTAAAACCTAGAATTAGTACATTGGGTAACAACGCCTATAATTCATTGCGGCTGAATTTCCTATCGGAAATCCAAGCCTTTTTACTAAATTCGTTGCTTATCCGAAAAATCCTATCGGATTTCTCCGCAACGCAATCATAGCCAAAACCGTTGCCAGTAATTTGAAAGAAACATTAGAAATCACGAAAAAAGATGTTGAAGATCTAATTGAATTGAGAAAAGAAGACACTTTTCTTAATCACTTATGGAATGTTTTTTCACGTGATTTGAGACCAACTGGAGAAATTGGTTTTAACACAATAAAAGTTTGGAAGCAGAATATTTGGAATGCAACTTTCTATCCCATTTTTAGTTTTGAGTTTAATGTAAATAGCCATCTGATTAAAATTACTGATAAACTAAACCCAATAGGAAAAACAATTATCGGAATTTTTATAATCGGATTTTTATATTATGTGATTCCAAAAAATCTAACTGAATTCAATTTTATTGGAAATTGGTTATTAATTGCTATTATTAGTGTTATTGCATTGGTTTTCATTTTGGTTGCGAGAATGATTTACAGATTTGAAAAACAAAATCAACTTGACGAAATATTTGAACTTTTAGATATGGATGTTGATCAAAAGATACCAGAAAAGGAATGGTCGTCTAAAAATATATTAATCAGGTTATTTACTTATCCGTTTTGCTTATTCTTAATTGGACTGAACATCTTTCTGATTATTCCTGACGGTGGATACCTTTTAGCAATTGGAATATTCGGATTTGTTGGATTTTACCTAATTGCGGATTTGAAAATGATATTAAAAAAATAAAAAACTACTGGCAACAACGCCTATAATTCATTGCGGCTGAATTTCCTATCGGAAATCCAAGCCTTTTTATTAAATTCGCTACTTAACGGAAAAATCCTATCGGATTTCTCCGCAACGCAATCATAGCCAAAACCGTTGCCAACAATTAGAAAAAAATTGAGAAATCTAATATTAACATTTTCATTCCTTTTTGCTTTAAGTGGTTTTTGTCAAAATACTGGAGTGAAAACTGACTCTATTTCCGTTATAAAGCATAATAAGTATTCTGTATCAAAAATTGATTCAATTTTGAATTTAGAGCTTTTTAAAAAATCTGATTTTAATAAAGTTGGTTATACAAGAATTAACTGTGTCGGATATGGCACAAGCGGAATCGCCTACTTATTTTGGTCGGATAAAAGCAAAACGTTTGTTCAAAAATTTGAATATTTAGATAATTATAAATCTTCATTAAAAAAATATTATCCCATTTTAATAAAAGATTCAGTGTTCTTTAATTTTTATAAAAACAATAACGAAAAACTAAAAAATGAATCTGTTTTGCGTTTTAAATATGATTCTCAAAAAACAAATCCGAAAACAGTTTCTACAGGTTATATTTCAAGAGCACACTCTTGTCATCGTAAGTTCAAAATAAAAACAACTGTATCGGAATTTTCCAAAGAGTTTGATTTATTTGACATTGAAGAATTTGATTCAAAAAAAAATCTAGCATCAAATAGAACAAAAGAAGAAATGGAAAAATGGAAAGAAAGAAATTGGGAGTTAGAATCGGATTCTATTTACGAAAATCATCCAAAGAAAAACATAAATTTTGGAGTAAACAATAATTTAACGATTGTGGAATGGGATAAAATTATATCTGATTTCATTACGGAATTGGAATCGGAAAATAAATTTGAATTAATAAAAACGGAATAATAACAGTTGGCAACAACGCCTATAATTCATTGCGGTTGAATTTCCTATCGGAAATCCAAGCCTTTTTACTAAATTCGTTGTCTTGCCGAAAAATCCTATCGGATTTCTCCGCAACGCAATCATAGCCAAAACCGTTATGCACAACCAAAAAAAACATCGTGACTGAAATCAAAGACATCTATTTGAACAAAGAATTACGTGTAGGCGGATTTTATGAATTAAGTATTCAAGTTTGTCCCAGTTCGAATATGGAGCCAATAAAAAGTTACACGGAATATATAAAATCTCTTGAAAATGTAGATGGACCGTTTGACAGAAATTTTGAGTTAAAAAATATAGAAATCGAATATTTTGAACACGAGTGGATTTTGAATCTTGAAAATGTATCAATTCCTTTCAAGACATATAACATACACGAAGATGAACCTATTGAAACTGGATTCAATTGGTTTGATATTTACTTTTACACAGAGACAATTGAAAAACTGTTCGGAGAAGAATATAAAACTTGGGATAAAAATCCTAAATGTCCGAACGAACTAACTGAATTTTTAAATAAAACAATAACCGATTTGAATAATATCTACAAATTTCAATTAGCAATGATAGATTTTGAAATTTCAGGGCAGTATTATTTAGCGGATTTAAATAAGGATTTGAATAATTGGACAAATTCGAAATTCTTTGTGAATGAAGAAAATGCACATCTAATTTCGGAACAGAATAAAAGAGTTGTGAAAATAATGAGCTGATAAATGGCAGTGCATAACAACGTATATAAAACATAGTGCGAGACATTGCAAACACTAATGGTTCGTGCATTTTGGGGAAGTCGCCAAATTTATAAATTTGACGAATTACCAAAAATAAAATAATTAATAAAATTTAAAAATTCGGCTTGTATTTATCCGAAAAGTAGTCGCTTATTTTCTGCACTACGTTTCATATACAAAACCGTTGCCATTCATTGTGAAACGAACTCTGAACGAAAAACTCGGGTATAAAACATCTGATTTTTTAGTTTGTTTACGGAATTAATAAAATATGATTACAAAAGAAAGCGAATCTAAACTGAATAAAATTTAGTCTAATTTGAAAAATTATTCTTGGTTCCTTTGGCTTATCCCTTTGTTTGCTATTGTAAGTTATAATAATGGAATATACACTGGATTATACATCTGTGTACTTATGGTTTCTGGAATACTTTTAGGAGCAATTATTCCTGTGTTAATAGGTGTTTTATTTAAAAAATATGATTTTAAAATAATCTATGTAGAAATTACAATTTTTATGATATCTACAATTTTATTATATCTCTTTATTCCTGACAAAAAACTTTTATTATTTATGTTTCCATTTAGTATTCCTTTATTAATAATTGGAATTTTAGATTTAAGAAAATAAAAACATTGATTGTGTTTGTAAAAAAAATAAAACAACGAAATGGCAACAACGCCTATAATTCATTGCGGTTGAATTTCCTATCGGAAATCCAAGCCTTTTTACTAATTTCGTTGCTTAGCCGAAAAATCCTATCGGATTTCTCCGCAACGCAATCATAGCCAAAACCGTTGGCAACAAGCGAAAAAAAAAGAAAAACTGAATGATTAAGCATATTGAATTTCCATCACAAAATGAGTATCCTATTTATGCAGAGATGTATATGCAATTAGTAAAAAAAGACGGAAGCCTTATTGAACAGTTGAAATCAAGTTTAGAAAAAACAAAGACATTGATTAGTAGCTTATCGAATGAAGAATTAGATTATAGATACGAAAAGAATAAATGGTCAATAAAAGAAGTTTTAGTTCATATCATTGATGATGAAAGGATATATGGATATAGAGCTCTTTCTTTTGCTAGAAATGACAAAACTAATCTTCCAGGGTTTGAACAAGAAGATTATAATCTTAATTCTGACACATCAGAGAGAACGATTGAGAATATAATGGAAGAATATGAAGCTTTAAGATTGTCAACTATTACTTTATTTAATGGCCTTTCTGAAAAATCTTTAAAATATATGGGAATTGCAAACGGGAATCAAGCAAGCGCAAGAGCCTTGGGATATCATATTCTCGGACACGATTTACACCATATTAAAATAATAGAAAATCTATATTTAAAAGAGTTGAAAAAATAAAAGCCAGTTGCCAACAACGTGTATAATTAATTACTTCTGAATTTCCCTGTCGGAAATTCCTCGGAATTAATTAACTTAGTCCTTCATC
>CAJXYJ010000075.1 GCA_913063255.1 uncultured Flavobacteriales bacterium
GCTTATGTTCAATTAATTTCACTTGCATTAGTAGGCGTTGCCGCTATTATCGGTTTTCACTTTAATATTTGGGAAGGACGTAAGTTCTTAGAAATTCCAAGAGGTCTAGATTATTTGGTTGTCGTAAATGTTTTATTATTCTTAGGAATTATAATAATGACTCTATATAAAGGAAAAAGAAGAACAACTACAGCACTAGTTCTAACTATGGGACTTTTATTTGCTGCCTTATTATATCTACCTGGAATGTTACCATTTGATAGCCAAGTAATGGATTCATTTTTTAGATGGTGGGTAGTACATTTATGGGTAGAAGGTGTTTGGGAATTAATTATGGGAGGTATTCTTTCCTTCCTATTAATAAAACTTACCGGTGTAGATAGAGAGGTTATTGAAAAATGGTTATATGTAATTGTTGGATTAACATTCTTGTCTGGTGTTTTAGGAACAGGGCACCATTACTATTATATTGGAGTAAATAAAATTTGGTTAATCGTTGGTGGTATTTTTTCTGCTCTAGAACCATTAGCTTTTCTTGCTATGGCTTTGTTTGCTGTAAATATGTACCGAAAAGGAGAGAAAAAACATCCTAATAAAATAGCTTTATTCTGGACTTTAGGTGCTGCTATTGTTTCCTTTGTTGGAGCGGGATTGTTAGGGTTTGCGCACACTTTACCACAAACAAATCTTTATACCCATGGAACCTTAGTTACTGCAATGCACGGTCACCTTGCATTTTGGGGTGCTTATGCTATGATTGTTTTAGCAATTATAAGTTATGCACTACCGAACTTAACAGGTAGAAAACTATATGATGGCGCTAGAGGGCGAGCTGCTTTCTGGATGTCGAATATTGGCATGGTCGGTATGACGGTAGCTTTTGGTGTAGCTGGAGTAGCTCAAGTATATTTAGAACGTATTATGAAAATAGAATTTATGGAAGTTCAAAAAATGATTGAAGTTCATTTTTATGTCTTGATTCTTTGTGCAATACTTTTTGTTACAGGAATTATTTTATACATCATCGATTTTGTAAAATATGGACAACCTACAGACGAAGCATTAGTAGTAAATAATCAATAATAATAAATATTTTCAAAGGTATGGATTTAACTATACCATACCTTTGAAAACTTCATTTAACCTAACCAATATTAACAATATGAAATTTTTAAAAATGAATGTAAAATTACTTGGAATTGTAGCATTAGCAGCTACACTATTTGTTAGTTGCAATTCTGAAAAAAAAGAAATAGTTAAAAAAGACCCTGCAACCATTGCTCTCAATGGCACTATGAATGCGGAACTAACTGCACCCCCATTTGTTCCTGAACCTGTTGGCGATCGCCCTGCGAAAAAATTAATCGTAGACATGGAGATCTTAGAACAAGAAGGTATCATGACCGATGGGACAACTTATATGTATTGGACTTTCGGAGGTTCGGTTCCTGGAAGCTTCATTCGTACTAGAGTTGGTGATCAAGTAGAGTTTACTTTATCTAATCACCCAGACAATAAACTGCCACATAATATAGATTTACATGCAGTTACTGGACCTGGTGGAGGAGCAACTTCATCTTTTGTAGCTCCAGGACATAGCAAAACGTTTTCTTTTAAAACCTTAAACCCTGGCCTATATGTTTATCATTGTGCAACTGCTCCAGTAGGAATGCACATTGCAAACGGTATGTATGGTTTAATCTTAGTGGAACCAGAAGGAGGACTTCCTAAAGTAGATAAAGAATATTATATCATGCAAGGAGATTTTTACACTAAAGGTGAAAATGGTGCTCCAGGCTTACAAGCTTTCGACATGAAAAAAGCGGTAGATGAAGATGCGGATTATGTAGTATTTAATGGAAAAGTAGGGTCCTTAACTGGAGATAACGCTATTACAGCTAATGTAGGAGAAACTGTTCGTCTTTATGTTGGAAATGGTGGGCCAAATCTAACTTCGTCTTTCCATGTTATTGGTGAAATTTTCGATAATGTACATGTGGAAGGTGGAGATTTAATCAATACTAATGTACAAACTACTTCTATTCCTGCAGGTGGAGCTGCAATTGTTGATTTTAAAGTAGACGTTCCTGGAACTTTTATTTTAGTAGATCACGCAATTTTTCGAGCTTTTAACAAAGGTGCTTTAGGAATGTTAAAAGTAAGCGGTGAAGAAAACAAAACTCTTTACTCTGGTGTTAAACAAGAAGGAATTTATAACCCTGAAGGAGGAACATTACAAGAAATGCCTGACGATCCTAATGCTAAGAAAGTTGTAGTTAACACCAATAAAACTTTAGCAGAAAAAATTAAATCTGGTAAAGATTTATATACTAAAACATGTTTTGCTTGTCATCAAGCCAATGGAGAAGGAATTGCAAATGCTTTTCCACCACTTGCCAAATCAGATTACCTTAATGCAGATGTAAATAGAGCAATTGGTATTGTTATTAATGGGAAAACAGGAGAAATAACTGTAAATGGAGCTAAATATAATAGTGTGATGACTAAACAAACACTAACTAGTGAAGAGATTGCAGATGTGTTAACTTATGTTTATAGTTCTTGGGGAAATAATAAAACCAATGTTACTACTTCTCAAGTAGACCAAGTAAAAAGCGGACATTAACAAATTATAAATGAATACTATTTTAAGACTGTCAATTAGTATAATCTTACTTTGGGGTAGCATCGCTAATTGCCAGTCTAAAATGGTTGAAATAAAGGGAGGAACCTATATCCCTCTCTACGGAAGTGATTCTTTACAAGTTAGCATTTCAGATTTTTATATGGATGTTTATCCTGTAACCAATCAAGAGTTTTTAGAATTTGTAAAAACAAATCCCAAATGGAAAAAGTCTCAGGTTAAGAAACTATTTGCAGATGGTAATTATCTAGTTAGCTGGGAATCTGATACAGCATTAGGAACTACACAATCACAAAAAGCTCCTGCCACAAATATTTCATGGTTTGCAGCAAACGATTATTGTTCTAGTCAAGGCAAACGTCTTCCTACTATAGATGAATGGGAATATGTAGCTATGGCAAATGAAGATATTGCAGATGCTCGATATATAGAAAACTATAACGAATACATTTTAAGTTGGTACGAAAAACCAAAAACCTTTAATAATGAAATTGGATCCTCTTTTAAGAATTATTGGGGAGTTTGGGATTTACATGGATTAGTATGGGAATGGACTTCCGATTTCAACTCGGTATTAATCTCTGGAGAATCTCGAAAAGATGTAGATAATGATAGTAATCTTTTTTGTGGAAGTGCTGCTATTGGAGCGACCGATTTAATGAATTATGCTGCTTTTATGAGGTATGCAATTAGAGGAAGTTTAAAGGCTAGCTTTACGATGAAAAATCTAGGATTTCGATGCGTGAAAGAATAATAAAATATAAATTTATTCAATTATTTCTATTATGAAAAAATGCATAACAATAGTATTGCTATTGATTTCAGCTATAACATTAACCTCTTGTATGGAAGGGGAAACAGCTTCTTTAGAAACAGTTTCTTACCAATGTCCTATGAAATGTGAAGAGGAAAAAACATACCCTAAAGAAAGGATTTGTCCTGTATGTAAAATGGACATCTTGCCCATTTCTAATATGGATTCAAAAAAGATAGCAACTGATGAAATTTCAGATAATTCGATATTCAATCTAACTAGCACTTGGAATACAGAAGAAGGTAAATCTATAGAACTTGTAGATTTAAAAGGAAAAACCTTGGTTATGGTCATGATTTACACCACTTGTAAAGCAGCTTGTCCTAGATTGGTTGCAGATATGCGAAATATTGAAAAACAAATTCCCGAAAATTTACTTTCCGATATCAGTTTTGTTTTGGTCAGTATTGATCCAGAAACAGACACGCCAAAAAGGCTAAAAGAATTTGCAATAGAAAATTTTATGAACGATGAACAATGGACCTTTTTACAAGGAACAAATAACACCGTAAGAGAATTTGCTAATGTACTCGCAGTAAAATACAAGCAAATCTCCCCGATGGATTTCTCACATTCAAACATAATAAGTATATTTAATCCGCAAGGAGAATTGGTACATCAACAAGAAGGGCTTGGTGTTGATAATAAAGAAACCATTTCGAAAATAATTGAAACCACAAAATTAACAAATTAATATTATGAAGAAACAACTAGTATTATTAGTCATGATTGCATTATTTACCATGCCATCTATTGCTCAAGAATTTAACCTTTCTGGTGAATTAAGACCTAGATATGAAAACAGGTATGGCTTTGGCTCCCTTCGATCTGAAGGAGATGAAGCTGGAAATTTTATATCCCAACGTACTCGAATAAACTTCGATTTTGAGAATACCAAAATGATTTTTAAAGTTGCCCTACAAAACGTTAGAGTTTGGGGTGATGTAGGTACTATGGCAGAAGACGATAAAGCCATTGCTTTTCACGAAGCATGGGGAGAGGCAATAATTTCTGAAAAATTTAGTATGAAATTAGGTCGTCAAGAAATCTCTTATGATGACCAAAGAATTTTTGGTAGTGTGGGCTGGGCGCAACAAGCAAGAAGTCATGATGCCATTTTGTTTAAAATCAAGCCAAATTCAGATCATCGAGTAGACGTAGGTATTGCCTATAATGCAGATATGCAATCCAATATCGATCATTTATATAGTAATGCTGCAGGCTATAAAACCTTCCAATATGGTTGGTACCATGGGGATTTTAATAAAGTAGGGATTAGCTTTCTTTTATTAAACACAGGGATAGAATATTTGGAAAACGAAGGATTGCCTAATGAAGATACTACCATAGATTATATGCAAACCATTGGACCAAGAGCTACCTTTAAATCAGGAAATATTTCTGCCGATGCTTCTTTTTATATTCAAACTGGAAAATCTTTCGATAATAGTGTAAGTGCCTCTTATTTTGGAGGAAATTTTGGATATAAAATAACAGACAATTTTAAAGCTAGTATTGGTGGGGAATACCTATCTGGTAAAGATATGGACGATGCAAGTACCGATGTTAATTCTTTTGCTCCTCTATTTGGTACCAACCATAAATTTAACGGTTTAATGGATTATTTTTATGTAGGGAACCATGCTAACAATGTTGGTTTAACAGATATCTACTTACACTTTGGATATACTATGGACAAATGGAACTTTAAATTATCACCTCATTATTTTGCTGCTGCTGCGAATGTATTGGATGGCAATGGCGATAAATTAGATAACTATTTAGGTACTGAGATCGATTTTACCTTAGGCTATAAATTAACTAAGAGCATTAATATAGATGCTGGATATTCACAAATGTTAGCTACCGAAACTATGGAAGCTATTAAAGGTGGAGATAGTGGTGAGCACAATAGCTGGGCTTGGGTAATGATTACCTTTAAGCCTAATTTATTTAATCATAAGTTTAAAGCGCCAGAAGCACAATAAATCTTTTAATTGCAAAAAAAATGAACCCACATAGAATTAAAATTCTATGTGGGTTTTTTTATTCTAATATCGTTATATTTGTGCAGATATAACGATCCTAAATATGATTACCGTAGAAGAAGCTTTTGAGCTTGTACAAAACCATATAAAACCCACAACCAAAACCGATGCTAAACTGGTGATAAATGCTTTAGGATGTACCCTTTCTAAAGATGTGTATTCTCCAATTAACATGCCTCCCTTTCGGCAATCGGCCATGGATGGCTATGCGCTTTTTTTACATCATGAAGAACAATATTCCATTATAGACGAAGTAAAAGCGGGTGATGGTCATCATCCTGTTTTACAAGCTGGAGAAGCAGTACGAATTTTTACAGGTTCGGCAGTGCCAGATTCTGCCAATACTGTAATTATGCAGGAAAAAACAAATCGAGAAGCAGATGTTTTAAAGCTTACCAGTCCTGCTGTTGAAAATGAAAATATTAGACCTTTGGGCGAACAAGTCCAAAAGGAATCTCTAGCCTTAACAAAGGGAACGAAATTAACTCCTGCTGCTATTGGCTATTTAACCACTCTTGGAATTTCTGAAATTGAAGTGTTTGCCAAACCCTCCATTGCAATTGTTACTACAGGTAATGAGCTAGTAGAAGCAGGCCAACCGCTCCCCTACGGAAAAATATATGAAAGTAATTCTGGGATGCTGTTGACTGCTTTAGAAAGTTTAGGGATTATAAATGTTACCATTACTAAGGTAAAAGATGATTATAATTCAACAGTGAATTCTTTAGATAAAGCGATTTCAGAACATGATATGGTGCTTATTTCTGGTGGAATTTCTGTTGGAGATTACGATTTTGTAGGGAAAGCTCTGTTGGAATTAGGAACGGAACAAATTTTCTATAAAGTAAAACAGAAGCCCGGAAAGCCGCTTTTCTTTGGAAAAAAAGAGAACACTCCAGTGTTTGCTTTGCCTGGCAATCCAGCTTCGGCATTGAGCAGTTTTTATGTATATGTACAACCTGCACTTCAGAAGTTATCTGGGAATGTTGATTTTTCATTAAATAGAGTTACCGCAAGCTTGACTTCCAGTTTTACAAAAAAGGGAAATCGAGCGCAGTTTTTAAAAGCTTCCTTAAAAAATGGTGAAGTGACTATTTTGGAAGGGCAAAGTTCAGCGATGTTACACACTTTTGCAATAGCCAATGCCTTTGTATATCTCCCTGCAGATGTAAATGATTTAGAGAAAGAAGATGGGGTTGAAGTTATTCTTTTACCAGTTTAATGTTTCGACAGAGACAACACACCGCCCTTTTTAATAAAATGGTCAATTATGGAATATAAAATTAAAAGTAGAATTTGGATTGAAGTAGACAATAATGTCTTGCTTGGGGAAGGTCGTGTTCGTTTATTAAAAGCAATAGCAGAAACAGGTTCCTTGTCTAAAGCGGCTAAGAGTATAAACATTTCCTATAAAAAAGCCTGGACACTTGTGGATGCTGTAAATAAATCGGCTAAAAAACCTGTGACAGAAAGCAGTATTGGTGGTAAAGGTGGTGGCGGTGCAACAATAACCACATATGGTAAAGGTTTAATTGTTGCTTTTGAGGAAATAAATAAAAATTGTTGGAAACATTTAGATACACAGATTGAAAAAATAATCTCTTTGTGAAACTTTGTGCCTTCTTTGCGCTCTTTGTGGTTAATTATTACGCAGAGGTACACAAAGAAGCTCAGAGACTCACAAAGAAAACAAAATAATAAACAGAAACTTGATATTCGATATAGAAAACATATTAATCTTCTTACTCATACTACCTATCGTGTCTTTTTTTTACGCTAGTGTAGGTCACGGTGGAGCAAGTGGTTATTTGGCATTAATGGCATTGTTTTCTGTTACTCCAGGATTAATGAAACCCACAGCATTGCTACTAAACCTTTTTGTTGCTGCCATCGCCTTTTATTATTACTATAAAGAGGGTTATTTTAATAAAAAACTGTTTTTATATTTCGCAATTGCTTCTATTCCTATGTCTTTTTTAGGGGGCTATATTGAGGTAGATGCAACTATTTATAAAAAGGTTTTAGCGGTATTATTAATTTTTGCTGTTCTTAAAATGCTAAATGTATTTGGACCAGCCTCGCCGGCAGGCAGGAAAGAAAGCACTAAAACAAGAGACATTAAATTATGGCAAGGCCTCCTTGTTGGTGGGGTTATTGGATTCTTTTCTGGATTAATAGGTATTGGTGGCGGAATTATATTAAGTCCAATAATACTTTTATTGCATTGGGGTAAAATGAAAGAAGCTGCAGCGGTTTCATCTCTGTTTATTTGGGTGAATTCTGCAGGAGGACTAGTGGGACAATTAAGTAGTGGAATTAGTTTGAGTATAGAATCTTTTGGGTTGGTTGCCATTGCTTTAGTCGGTGGTTTTTTTGGCGCTTACTTCGGAAGTAAAAAAATGAACAATCAAAATTTGAGATACTTATTAGCCTTTGTGCTCGTATTGGCCTCTGTTAAATTATTCTATGTTTAAATGAAAGACAAAAATCACATAACAGGAATTATCCTAGCGGGCGGAAAAAGCTCAAGAATGGGAACCGACAAAGGTTTTGTTGTTTATAAAAACAAAGCTTTTGTTCAGCATATTATAGAAGCATTACAACCCTTAGTGGATGAAATAATAATTGTAAGTAATAATCCGGATTATGATGTTTTCGGATTCAACCGTGTAAACGATTTAATAGAAGATGCAGGACCAGTTGCAGGTGTTTACTCAGGCTTACATCATTCTAAAACTGAAAATAATTTGGTGATTAGTTGTGATGTTCCCTTGATTAATTCAGAAACATTAACCTTATTGACTGATGGCGTTGATGATAAAAAGGATGTAGTTCAATTAGAAAGTAATGGGAAATCGATGCCCCTAATTGCGATGTATAAAAAAGAAAGTAAAGCCGTTTTTTATTCCTTATTAAAAGATGGAGAAAGGCGTTTACGTGTCGCTTTAAAACATTTAAAAGTAAAGACTATAGTTCTTAATAAAAATCAAGAACGATATACCTCAAATATAAATACACTTAAAGAATTAATAGATGTTGAAAAATAAGTTGAATACTATAAAAAACAAGAAGTGTAGGATGAGATTCCTGCCTTCGCAGGAAAGACGATGAGGTTAACTATAAAATATTTTGGTCAAATAGCTGAAATCACCCAATGTAGTGAAGAGGAATTTGAGTTTTCTGGAATGAAGGTTTCGGACCTTCGAGAGGCTCTATTTCTTAAATATTCTAAATTGACTAATAAAGATTTTCAAATTGCACAAAACCAAGAATTGGTTAGCAATGAAACTGAAATAACAGCAACTGAAATCGCATTATTACCTCCTTTTGCTGGAGGCTGAAATTATGAGTAGATATAGTAGACATATTATTCTTTCCGAGATTGGTCAAATAGGACAAGACAAACTTTCTAATGCTAAAGTTTTAGTTATAGGAGCTGGTGGACTGGGTTGTCCGGTATTGCAATATCTTGCTGCTGCTGGAATTGGAACTTTAGGGGTTATGGATTTTGATATAGTTTCAGAATCTAATTTGCAGCGTCAAATATTATTTGGCACCTCCACTTTGGGTCTTAACAAGACGATTGCAGCTAAGGAACGTCTAGAGGATTTAAATAATACTATTACTATAAATGCTTACCCCAAAAGATTAACTACTAAAAATGCCTTAGAAATTTTTAAAAACTATGATATTATTGTCGATGGTACCGATAATTTTGAAACTAGATATCTAGTAAACGATGCTACTATTCTTACTAATAAACCCTTGGTTTATGGAGGTATTTATAAGTTTGAAGGACAAGTATCTGTGTTTAATTACAACAATGGGCCAAGCTATAGATGCTTATTTCCAACCCCTCCAGAAGCTGGCACCATTCCTAATTGTTCGGAGATTGGAGTACTCGGAGTTTTACCTGGAATTATTGGAACCATGCAAGCCAATGAAGTAATTAAAATTATATTAGAACTTGGAAATATTCTTTCTGGAAAGGTGCTTTATTATAATGCTTTATCCTCACAGACGACGACAATTAAAATCAATAAATCTGAAGCCGAAATTCAAAAAGTAATAAACAATAAACCCTTTTTTAATTCAAAAGAAGAAGAAATTAAATGTACTGTTTCCATTCCTGAAATTTCAATTGAAGAAGTTTATAAAAACAATAACCTTCAGTTTATAGATGTTAGAGAAATGGATGAACAGCCAAAAGTAGCAAGTATAAATCCCCTCTATCTTCCTTTAAGTGAGTTTGAAAAAAATCTGGATAAAATTGACCTTAATAAAACCAAGGTGATTTTTTGTCAAGCAGGAATTAGAAGTAAATCTGCTGTATCAATTTTACAAAAACATAGTATAAATAATAGTTTTAGCATCAAAGAAGGGGCAATAGAAATTTTGGAATTTTTAAAAGAAAAAGACGAATTAATAAACACACCTAAAGTCCCCTTGATTGCTGAGCAAAGTCGAAGTACAAGAGGACAGAAATAAAGCTGAACGATTGTAATTCACCCTTTGAAGGGGGTTAGGGGGATGTTTAAAAAACAATATTATGAAAAAAAACGTATTTAAAGAAGGGGCAATTTCTTCTCAGTTTATTGCAGATTCAATTGCAAAACACCAGTCTAAAACAGGCATAGGAGCCCATAATATATTTTTAGGTCAGGTGAGAGCAGATGAAGTAAATGTCAAAGTTGTTTCAGCAATAGAGTATACTGCATATGAAGAAATGGCAAATCAAAAGTTTCATGAAATTAGAGAAGCTGCATTCGATAAGTTTGATCTTAATTGTATGCATATTTATCACAGTATTGGAAAAGTAAACACTGGGGAAATTTGTTTGTTTGTTTTTGTTTCTTCACCGAGACGAAAAGAAGTATTCTCTGCAATCGAATTTATTGTAGAAGAAATAAAAGCTCATGTTCCCGTTTTTGGGAAAGAGATTTTTGAGGATGAGAGTTATCAATGGAAAGTGAATAAATAATGTTGAATTGTTTATTCGTTTAATTGTTAAAGAAATACGATGTCATATATATTTTCATTTGAAAAGCTTACCGTCTGGATAGATACAAAGGAATTAATTAAAAATATTTATTTAATTACTAAAAAATTTCCAGAAGAAGAAAAGTTTGGATTAACAAGTCAATTAAGAAGAGCTTCAGTTTCTGTTGCATCAAATTTAGCAGAAGGGACTTCAAGAAATACAAATAAAGACAAAGCTCATTTTACAACAATGGCTTATAGTTCATTAATGGAGGTTTTAAACCAAGTCATTATTTCAAAAGAATTGAATTTTATCAATGACGAAAACTATAAAACATTTAGAGAATCTATTGAGAAAATAGCAAATAAACTGAATGCACTTCGAAAATCACAATTAAACAAATCAACGATTAAACGATTAAACGATAATGGTAGACATCACACATAAAAGCACCACATTAAGAACAGCAATCGCACAGGCAATAGTAAAAGTTAGTAAACCCGAAACCATTATTGCTATTGAAAATGATACCGTACCGAAGGGTAATGTTTTTGCTATGAGCAAAGCTGCGGGATTATTGGGCGTTAAAAAAACTCCTGAATTATTACCCGATTGTCATCCTATGCCTATTGAGTTTTCTGGAATTGAATATGAAATAAATGATTTAGAAATAAAAGTACTTTTTACTGTAAAAACGATCTATAAAACTGGAGTTGAGGTGGAGGCTATGCACGGCGCTAGTGTGGTTGCATTAAACATGTACGATATGCTAAAGCCTATTGACAAAGGGATTGAAATATTAAACATAAAACTTCTAGAGAAAAAAGGAGGGAAATCAGATTTTAAAGATCGCTTCCAAAAAGATTTAACCGCAGCGGTAATTGTATGTTCAGATACTATTTCAGCTGGACAAAAAGAAGATCGAGCGGGGAAAGCCATTATTAAGAAGTTAGAAGAAAGTGGAGTTGCTATTTCAGATTATATCATCATTCCAGATGAAAAAGAGATAATTCAGGAAAAGGCAAAAGCGTATCAAGAACAAGGTATTGATCTTATCATTTATACAGGTGGAACTGGGCTTTCAAAAAGAGATGTTACTCCCGAAGCTTTAATTCCTATAATTGATAGAAGAATTTCCGGAATTGAAGAAGCCATTCGTAAATACGGACAAGATCGTACTCCTTATTCCATGCTTTCCAGAAGTGTTGCAGGCACAATTGGAAAATCTTTAGTGTTAGCATTACCGGGATCTACCAACGGAGCAAAAGAATCTATGGACGCAATATTTCCTTCGGTATTGCATATTTTCAGAATTTTAAAAGGAGCACGTCACGATTAATGAAAGAGCAAAAAAACATATTAACCGATACTTTTAAGCGAAAGCATACTTACTTACGTATTTCGCTTACCGAGCGATGTAATCTTCGTTGTACCTACTGTATGCCTGCCGAGGGGGTTCCCCTATCTCCTAAGTCACATATAATGACTTTTGAAGAGATCTATACCATCGCTAAGACTTTTGTTGCTCATGGCGTCACTAAAATTAGATTGACTGGTGGAGAGCCTTTCGTGCGAAAGGATGTTTCTGTAATTCTAAGTAAATTAGCTTCCCTCCCCATTGAACTAGCCATTACTACTAACGGTATTACAATAGATAGATATATCGCTATTTTAAAAGAAAATAACATTCTAAATATCAATGTGAGTTTAGATACATTAATTCCTAGCAAATTTAAAGAGATTACGCGCCGAGATAAATTTGAAATAGTATATAGCAACATTCTTCTTCTAGTAAAAAATGGTTTTCATGTAAAAATCAATGCAGTTTTGATAAAAGATTTTAATGAGGATGAAATCATTGATTTTGTAAAACTCACCAAAGACCTTCCTGTTTCATTTCGATTTATAGAATTTATGCCCTTTGATGGTAATAAATGGGATTTAAAAAAAATGGTTTCCTATACAGAAGTGATGGAAAAGGTGAAAGATTATTTTTCAGAAGAAAAAATAGTACGTCTACAAGATGCAGAAAACGACACTTCTAAAAACTATAAAATAAAAGAATATCAAGGAAGCTTTGCGATTATAAGTTCGGTAACCAATCCTTTTTGTGATTCTTGTAACCGTTTGCGTTTAACTGCAGATGGGAAATTAAAAAACTGTTTGTTTTCAAATACAGAATCAGATATTCTTACAACTTATAGAGAGGGTAAATCTATAGAGCCCATCATCCAAAAAGCCGTATTTGGCAAATTTAAAGTGCGTGGAGGAATGGATACCTTAGAAAAACTACAAGAACCAAAATTACATCTACAAAACCGCAGTATGATTACCATTGGAGGATAAATTTAATTTCATTTATATCACATTTTTCAGTTTCACACAGCTTTAACATTATAATAAGATCGTTTTATCTTTTTTGAAAATAAAAAGAAGTATCTTGCGCCCGTATTTTAATCACTAATTAAATCTCTTATTATCAATTTATTAGTGTTGTAATTTACCATAACTATTAGGCGTTAAACATACAATATATTAATATATGAAAAAATCACATTCGTTTCATATCCCAGTTATGGGAATTGGATATACCATAGACACCCCATTAAAAGTGGCACAGTACGGAATGGATTCTGTAATTTCGTTAGTAGATGATATTTTGCTTGAGAAATTAAGAAAAATGTACAGCGAAAAATTTGAGATTCCATTTAAAGAGATTTCAGAAAAGGCAGAAGATTTTAGAGCAAAGAGAATTACTTCTTATTTGAATTTAATTAATGATTTATCAAAAGAAAAATTCGAAGCCTTAAAAAATGTTTCCGAAGAAACAAGTACTGAAATTAAAAATTATATCAGCCTCTTACCTGATTATTCTACTCTAAAAAAAGAATATGAGAAACTAACTAGTACTAGTTTCAACTATTCTGAAATAAAAAAATGGGCAAAGAAAAATCTAACCATGGGAAGCATCGATGTAAATATCATGACCAAGGTGGATAAGGATAATTATATAAAAGACGAAAAATTATCTGT
>CAJXYJ010000076.1 GCA_913063255.1 uncultured Flavobacteriales bacterium
CGACAATGTTGGAGTTGCCATCGAGAAGTGCCTCATGGAAAAGTTCACGGACTTTCTAGTACCGAATATTTATTAGCGCCAAAACCAACAGATATAGATAAAGACATCGTACCTGAATGGTTAAAAGAAGAAATTAACAAATAGTAAAATTTATAATATGAAAAATTGGACCTTGTTTATTGTTACTGCCGTAGTAGTATTTTTACTCGGTATGTTAGCATCTAATGTTATTAATAGGAAAAATGAAGCAAAGTTTGCTTATACTCCTAAAGTTACTATTGGTGAAAACGAACCTAGAAACGATGTTTGGGGTAAAAACTTTCCGAAGCAATACCAATCGTATTTACAAACCTTAGACACTAATTTTGTTTCATATCAAGGTGGAAGTGGCATGGTAGATTTATTAGAACATGATCCATTATTAGTGGTTTTATATGCAGGTTATGGTTTCTCTAAAGATTATAATCAAGGAAGAGGTCATTATTATGCTATTGAAGATTTACAAAACTCGCTAAGAACTGGAGGTCCAACAGGTCCTGATGATGGCCCTATGCCTGGAACTTGTTGGGCATGTAAAAGTCCCGATATTCCAAGATTAATGAATGAACAAGGTATTGCGGAAACTTATCAAGGAAAATGGGCAAGTAAAGGTCATGAAGTCGTAAATAATATTGGTTGCGCAGATTGTCACAATCCCAAAGATATGAGTTTACAAATTACTCGACCAGCATTGGTAGAGGCATTTGAAAGTATGGGGAAAGATATCACCAAAGCTACTCATAATGAAATGCGTTCTTTGGTTTGCGCACAGTGTCACGTAGAATATTATTTCAATACTAAAACACCAAAAGAAGGAGTCCCCTATTTAACTTTTCCATGGAAAAACGGAATGTCTGTAGAAAACATGGAGGAGTATTATGATGATATAGAATTTAAAGATTGGGAGCATTCTATTAGTAAGGCGCCCATGTTAAAAGCACAGCATCCAGGATACGAAGTGTTTATGACAGGTATTCACGCAGATCGCGGTGTTTCTTGTGCCGATTGTCATATGCCTTATAAAAGTGAAGGAGGGCAAAAATTTACCGATCATCATATTCAATCTCCATTAAATAATGTTGCAAATTCTTGCCAGGTTTGTCATAGAGAAGAAACTTCAAAATTGATTGACAATGTATATACTCGTCAAAAAGCAGCAAATGAAAATAGACTAAAACTACAAGAACAATTAGTAAGAGCTCATTTGGAAGCTAAAAAAGCTTGGGATTTAGGAGCTACGGAAGAACAGATGGAACGAATTATGCAAGGCCTGCGTCACGCACAATGGCGATGGGATTTTGCAGCTGCTTCTCACGGTGGCTCTTTCCATGCACCAGTGGAAACAGCACGTATACTTGGAAGTGCAATGGATGTGGCTCAAACTACTAGATTAGAATTAGCTCGTTTATTAGCGGAATTAGGATATACAGATGAAGTTCCAATGCCAGACATTTCAACCAAAGCAAAAGCACAAGCTTTTATAGGATTGGATGTAGAAAAAATGGTTGCTGAAAAGAAAGTATTTCAAGAGAATGTAATTCCACAATGGTTAGAAGAAGCAAAAGAACGCGAATCTAAAATGGAAACAAAGTCTGGAGTTACACCAAATTAAGCCTCAATAAAAAGATCCTTTAAAAACTCATTACTGAATTCCTTCGGTTTTGAGTTTTTTTTAATCATAAATTAGACAATTTTATATGTCAAAAATTATAAAAATTCTATTCTCTCCTAAATTAGCAGTCCTGGCTTTATTTGCTTTTGCGATTGCTATGGCAACCGCAACTTTTATTGAAAATGATTTTGGAACCCAAACTGCTTTTTCTGTAGTTTATAATTCTTGGTGGTTCGAAATGATTATGGTGATTTTAGGTATTTGTTTTATAGGAAATATTTTTAAATACAAATTACTTCGGAAAGAAAAATGGAGTGTTTTACTTTTTCATATTGCCTTTATTATCATTCTAATTGGTGCCGGAATTACACGCTATGTGGCTTATGAAGGAGTGATGCGTATTAGAGAAGGTGTTACAACAGACCTAATTATTTCGGATAAGAATTTTGTACAAGCTAAAATTACGGATGCTAACGGCAAAGCAATCAGTCTCCATAAAGAGCAGTACTTCTCCCCTATTCAAAAAAACAATATGAGTATGGGTTCCGAGGAATTGTCCAAACCAGTTTCTATAAAATTCAAAGAGTTTATTAGCGATGCTGTTCCTCAAGTGATAGATACTGATGAAGAAGGAGAATCTTTGTTGCAATTAGTAATTTCAGCAGGCAAAGGAAGGGAATCTATCTATTTAAAAAGAGGAGAAATTCAAAAGCTTGGAAGCCATGGTCATGAATTGGCTTTTGATAATGCAGCTTCTAAGGAATTAAATATTTTAGAAGAAAATGGAGTTTTAAAAATAAAGCCACAACAGCCGGTCACCTTTTTTGAAATGCAAACCGAAAACGCTGGAAACTTGACAATCGACAGCTTGCAAGTGCTAAAAGAACGAATCTTATATCGCTCTGGAGATTATTCTTTTGTGATTATGTCTTATCATCAAAATGCACAAATTAAGATGGTTTCTCTAGCCGAAAAGCAAAAAGATAACGACGAGCTAAAAGATGATGTACTTATTCTGGAAGCTACAGTTGGAGAAACAACAAAAGAAATAAATTTACTTTACCGTCATGGCTTTTTACCAGTAACCAATGACGTTAGTATAGAAGGTTTTAAATTCGAAATAGGTTATGGAGCTATTTCTTTAAAAACACCTTTTCAAATTAAACTTAATGATTTTCAATTAGAGCGTTATCCTGGTTCTACCAGTCCTTCTTCTTATGCTAGTGAAGTCACTGTAATAGACAATAATACAGAAATTCCTTATCGGATTTTTATGAATAATGTATTGGATTATAAAGGCTATCGCTTTTTTCAAGCTTCTTATGATACCGATGAAAAAGGAACGGTACTTTCTGTAAATCATGACAGATTAGGAACTTTAATTACCTATTTAGGTTACCTATTAATGAGCATTGGAATGCTCTGGACATTATTTGGTAGAAATTCAAGGTTTGGTGTGATTCGGAAAAAATTAAAGAAACTGAACGCTAAAACAATTCCATTAATTCTATTGTTGTTTTTAAGCACTACCTTTTCATTATCAGCTCAAAATTCTCCCAATAGAATTGACAGTTTGGTGGCTACCCAAGTGATACAAAAGGAACATGCAGAAAAATTTGGGCGCCTATTGGTACAAGATTTAGATGGGCGTATCAAACCCATCAATACCTTAGCCTCCGAGTTTTTAAGAAAATTATCACGGAAATCTAATTTCACTTATGAATCTACTCATTTAGACGCCAATCAAGTATTCTTAGCCTTGCACGGAAATCCGAGACTATGGACCGAAGTGCCATTAATTAAAATAGACCGAAATAAAGGCGGTAATTTATACGATAGCATTCCTTTTCATTCTAATGGATTGGTTTCTTTTAATGACTTTATTCACCCTCAAAAAGGCTATTTATTAGAAACGCAGGTGGAGACTGCAAATACCAAAAAACCTTCAGAACGCTCAGAGTTTGATAAAGAAATAATGAAAGTAGATGAGCGTTTTAATATTCTGTTTAATATTTTTTCTGGAAACTACTTAAAGATCTTTCCTAAAAGAAACGATGAGTCCAAAACTTGGTATAGTCATGTGCATGATTTTAGAGATTTTAATACGGAAGATGGGGATTTTGCCAAAGGAATATTACCCCAATATTTTACCGAAATAGAAAATGCAAAAAAATCGAAAGATTGGACTTTTGCCGAAGACAAACTCGCTTATATTCAAAAGTACCAAGAGGTTTTAGCTAAAGATATAATTCCTTCTAAACAATTGATTGAAGCTGAGTTATGGTACAATAACTTAAACCTTTACTTCTGGTTATTTATAACCTATTTTGTATTAGGAACCCTACTATTATTAACCGCTGTTACTAGAATATTTTTAAAGAATAAAGGGATCAACACTTTATTTAATACGGTAATATTTCTCATTTTTATTTCCTTTTTATTACATACCGGTAATTTAATATTGCGTTGGTATGTTGCACAACATGCACCTTGGAGCAATGGTTACGAAATGATCACTTTTGCTGCCTGGTCATTAATGCTCATAGGCTTGGTATTTCATAAAAAATCTGATTTTGTAGTAGCCCTTGCTACTCTATTTACAGGAACCTTGTTGTTTGTGAGTTATTTGGATTGGTTAAGTCCAGAGATCACCAACTTGATGCCTGTTTTAAAGTCCTATTGGTTAAAAATACATGTAGCTACTATTATTAGTAGTTATGCACCCTTGGCATTGTCAGCCCTATTGGGATTTATGTCTTTGATATTAATGATTATTAAAAATGAAAGCAATAAAAAAGTCATCGATATTAAAATTAAGGAACTGACCTATATCAATGAACTCTCTATGACTATCGGTTTATTTGTTTTGGCAATAGGAACTTTTTTAGGAGGGGTTTGGGCGAATGAATCTTGGGGCCGATACTGGGCTTGGGACCCAAAAGAAACCTGGGCATTGATCAGTGTGATTGTCTATGCTGCGGTCTTACATTTTCATATGATTCCAGGATTAAAAGGGAGATTTACTTTAAATGTCGCCAGTGTCTTTGCCTTTTATACCATCTTAATGACCTCTTTTGGGGTAAACTATTATTTAACTGGACTTCACTCCTATGCTACTGGGGATCCTGTTCCCATTCCAAAATTTGTATATGTGGTAACGGCAATAGTTATTTTGATCTCGGTAGTTGCTTATTATCGGCAGAAGAAGTTTAAAGGCTCTAAAACCTAATTAATCTTTGTTTAAAGGATTAGAATAACACAATAAACGCTACTTTTTCAAATAGTTAAAATATTTTTCATATATTTATAAAGTGATTATTATTATAATCTAATTATTATACTCCCCTCTTTTTATTAATGTTTTTATCGATAAAGATAAAAACAACCAAAAGTTATGTTTATCTCGAAAAATAAGCGGATAAATATAATAATTACAACTTTTATAATAAAGAAAAAATAAAATGGAAATTTATCAAAGCTTACTAGTTTACCTTGTTTATACCTTGCTTCCTTTAGTTCCAGCCATAGTAATATATAAATTATTTCCAGAAACTTCTGTTGGTACTTCAGGAGTTTTAGGCAATCTAAAGATTAATGCAACTGGTGCATTTGCAGCCTATATAATAACAGTTATTTTAGGCAATTGGGTGGTTGATAGCACAGATTATTTTATTAAAAATCAGGATAAAAGCAAATCATGGGAAGTATCGGCAGATATTGAGTTTGTAGACGCAGAAAATATAGAAATACATAATATCACCCAGGAAGATGTGAATCGTAAATTTAAAATAACTACGCGCCCAGATTATGAGATCACAAATAAAAGTTCCTTTGTATATATGGCTTATGGGGAAAAAGGTCCTCCAACCCTAATAATTAGTTACCCAGGATTTAAAGAGAAAAAAATCATTTTAAGCAAAGTTGAGACAAATAAGGAAGAAGAAAGAAAAATTGACCTAGGCAAAATAACCCTTAAAAAAAACGATAAGCCATATGAGGCTTCAACAAATAATTCTATTGTACCAAGAATTAGTGGAGGACCAACAACATTGCAAAAAAACGATGAAACTAGTAATTAACACAACGATACAATGATGAAATCAACTAAACTTAGAGTTCTTATTTTTTCCATTTCACTTCTTCTTTATAGCAATTCTGTATTTAGTCAGCAATATCCTGGGACTAATGTTAGAGGACAAATATTAAACACATATGGAGATCCGGCTGAAAATTTATCTGTTGTTCTTTACTATCTGAACTCTATCACTGACGAATGGGTTATAATAGCTAGTACAAATACAGACGTAGAGGGATTATATTATTTCAACTGGATAACTCCAAACTCATATGTAATACAGGTAAATCAAGAAGTGAACTATGATGTAATCATTTCTGAAATAGATTATGATTATTACTCCTTTCAAGATCTTCCAATTTTATATTATTAATTATGAAAATTCAATTTATATTGTTATTCCAATTATTTGTAACCATCCTAATAGCACAGACTTCTAATGATGAGTATAAATATATAGTTGATGGATATCAACAAGAACAAAAACATGATTTGGGTCCCAAGGAGGGCTATTTCTTTAAACCATTACAAAAAGAAGTTTCGGTAGATTATCCCGGCAAACCTACTATGAAGACAAAAGGATTGTATAAAAGGGAAGGCTCTAACACCAAACTAGTTGCAATCATGCTTGAATACTATAAAGTTAATGCAAATAAAGATAAAATCTCAGAAAAATATTTTTGTATTCCACATCCAAAGTCAAGTAAGGCTCTTTTTGATAAAGCTTTTAATGCTGTTCTAAAAACCAATGATATTGTATTATTAAAAATTTACAATCTTGCTTTATACTCGTTAACTTCAGAATTTTGTTTTAAATGATTTGATACTTTCTTAAATATAAAAACAAGTAAAATCTTTGTTTATCATATAACATTAGAACATAAGCATAATTATATAGCAAGTTGGGTATAACCAAAAATAAAAATTATGATAGTAGAAAACACAAGTTTTGAAAGCATTAAAAATGAAAAGCAAATCAGCAACAATATATTCAAACTCCTTTCTATCTGTATCCTTCTATTCTTTATTAGCAGTTGTGACAGTGATTCCGATTCTTCAGATTCAGATTCAGGTTCATCAAATAGTGACTGCACTTTTGAGTTTACTCTAGATGGAGTTTCTTATTCTAGTAACGATTGTATTTCCAGCACTATAATACAACAAATTGAGATGGACGACCTTGTTGTTTTCGGTGCCAACCTTACTAATAACGAAATAGGAGTTTGGCTAGCAGGTTTTAGCATACTATTTCATGCAAACGAAACTTTGCCAATTCAGCTTCAATACCCACTTGAATCGTCTTCAGACGGAATAAATGACTTTAACTTGCTATTTGACACCAACTCCATATTTGCAACTGGAGACAACACAGAAGGCAGCTTCACCATTACAGAGCTAGCACAGTCTGATGGGTGGATTGAAGGGGATTTTGAATTTACAGACATGGATGAACTAAACGAAAACTCAGAGGTTATTTCAACGGGGCACACTATAAATAACGGTCACTTTCGCTTGAAAGTGGATTAATATATAAAAGAGTAAAAGCCCCTCTTTTTTATTATTGTTTTATCTTTAGAGGTGAAATAAAACAGACATTATGGAATTAAAGAAAATTGAAAACACTAATATTTACGAATTTAAATCCTCTGGCAGATTGTCTGAACAAGATGCTAAAAAATTAAGTCAATCTTTTGCCGAGTTTAAAAAAAATGGCGAGAAGATTAAACTGCTTGGGATTATCGAAAAAACACCTTTCCCAATAGACTTTTCATCTTTAGATGATTTGCTTAGACTAAAAATAAATTCCATAAGCGTGGTGGAGAAATATGCAATTGTATCTGATAAAGAATGGATAGAAAATCTCGTCCCTATTGCTAATTACTTCACTCCAGGACTTCCTATAAAAACTTTTGAAATAGAAGACCGTGATAAGGCAATAGATTGGCTAAAAGAAAAAGACGTTAAAGAATACAGTCCAGAAGATTATTTATCCACTATCGATATTAAAAAAATATACTCCAATTCCTACGAAATAAATATCCCACATAAAAAGATAAATCACGCAGCTATGTCTGCTATTTATAATATAATTAACGATACCGAGAAAAACGAGAAGCTCAATATTCTAGTAGTATTTGAATCATTTCCATCCTTTGATAGTTTTAAATCTATTGTAGAAGGTATAAAAATAGATTTAAAAGCTATGGGCAAAATTAAAAAATATACCATAGTTTCTGATGCAAAATGGATAGAAACCTATACTAAAATTGGAGACTTCCTTACTCCCGGTTTGGATATGAAATTTTTTCCTCTTGCAAAATTAGAGGATGCCAGAAGTTGGACATTCGATGACTAAACAATATCCAAAGCATTTGTAGTATTTTTCCTATATTCGTACCGCTATCTCAAATTGCCCTAAGCGAATTTTTGAGGAAACCTATAAATTTAGAAAAATGAAAAAAACAGTACTAATAGTATTTATAATGTTCATTAGTCAGCTTAGCTGGGGACAAGAATCACAGAGGGATACGGTTTTAAATGGTAATTGGGAATATTACACTCATAGCTCAGAACCAGCAGATTGTGAAGCTCCTAGCCCATTCCCAATTAAAGAATTGCATTTTCAAGGAGACCAATTTACTTTGGTAGGTTTAGAAGAAAAGGTAACTGGAGATTATGAATATGCAGATAATGTACTTAGAATGTACAATGCGGTTAAAAATGGCAAACCACAAGCTAAAGATAATAGTCTTACTATAAAATCGATAAATAAAGAGGAAATGGTTTTTGAGTTTCTCATGGATTGTGGAACACAATATATCACCTTAAAAAAAATAAGCTAAGCGTGAATTTTATATCTAAATAATAACCAGAAAAGCCCCCCTATTTACAAGCAATCTGTACAGAGGAATCATGAAAATAAAAGGAAACAATTCGCCATTCCTCCTTATTTTTTTTGCCATACTTGCAGGGTTTTACCTATCGCAGGCGCTATCGCATTTCCATCTTCTTTTAAACAGGAATAGGCCTGGTCTAATTGGCAAACTGTAACAATTCTAAA
Source organism: uncultured Flavobacteriales bacterium (assembly GCA_913063255.1). Lineage (GTDB taxonomy): Bacteria > Bacteroidota > Bacteroidia > Flavobacteriales > Flavobacteriaceae > Marifrigoribacter. Next base: position 8,788 of record CAJXYJ010000076.1, read on the forward strand.
AACTTGTAGTCATTTACTAAAGTTAATGGCAAGTATAAAACTATGGAGTATTTGGAGCGCATCGCTTTTGAATAAGATATAAACTAGAAATCGACCTTATAGTTCTTATAGCTTTTTAAGGAAAGAATTAGGATTAAAAAAAAACTAAATCATACCTTATCAAACAGTTAACGATTTTTTATATATTTAGACTGCAAAATTCTATACTCTTTTATCAATAAGGACTAAAATCAAAATCCATGAAAAAAATAATCTTACTCAGTGCAACGCTTCTTTTATTTATAAATTCCTACTCCCAGACGTTATCGATGCCCTCAGAATTTAAAAAAGCTTATGAAAATGGAACACGAAGCTTCGATGGAAAAGTCACGGACAAATACTGGCAAAATACTGCAGCTTATGATTTAAAAGTAAAAATAGACCCCAGTCAAAAATTATTGGAAGGTTCCGGGACTGTTCATTACAAAAACAATAGTCCAGACACACTAAAAATAATCGTATTACAGGCCTACCACAATTACTATAAGCCGGGAGCCAAAAGAGCAGGTTTTTTTGCCACGCCTTCCGATGCAAAGAAAAACGATGGAATGGTGATGGATAAAATTACTGTTGCCGGAAGTGCTGTGGATCTAAAAGGTAAAGATTCCTTTAAATCCTATGGCACTCAGTATTTGGTAACTCTAGCTACTCCACTTCCTTCAGGTGAAACGGTTCAGGTAGATTACCAATGGCATTATACCATTCCTGGTAAAGGTTTTGAGCGTAGTGGCGCTATAGATAGTACTTCTATGTTTATTGCCTATTGGTACCCAGAAGTAGCAGTAAGAGACGATATTCATGGCTGGGACCGTGTGACCTATGATGCCAGTGCAGAATTCTATCATGACGTCTCTAATTTTAAAGTGGAAGTAGAAGTTCCCAATAATTTTGTAGTCTGGTCTTCCTCTACTTTAAAGAATGCCGCTGAGGTACTTCCCGAAAAATACTTGCAACGCCTAGAAGAAGCTAAAAATGCAACAGAGTCCATTACCATTATTGGAAAAGAGGAATTGGATAAGGGCATTAAAATGAAGAGTACTATCTGGAAGTTTGAAATAAACGATATACCAGATTTTGCTTTTGCATTAAGCGATCACTTTATTTGGGAAGCAGCTAGTTATGAAGATAAAATGGGTAATTACTTTTTGAATATTGCATACGACCCGAAAAACCCCGGATTCTCTACGGTGATTAAAGGACAGCAGGAATCCCTAAAGGTTTTCCATAATGAATTTCCAAAACAGGCCTTTCCCTACCAACATTTTACCATATTTAATGGACTGCAAGGAGGAGGAATGGAATTTCCTGGCATGGCCAATGATCAGGCAAATAGCGGTGAACAATATACAGAGTGGATGGGCTTTGAAGTCTCCGATTATCAAGCCAACATAGGTGTCACTCTTCATGAAATGTTTCATATGTATTTTCCTTTTATGATGGGGATTAATGAAAAACGATATGCCTGGATGGATGAGGGATGGGCAGACTTTGCAGATTATTTTAGCCCGGAGAAATTTGACAATAAAAATGACAATGAATATATTACCAGACATTGGGTAGTGCCTATGATGGTACCAACCTATACCCGACCCAGTCATTCTTGGATCAATTCTTATACCATGGGTTCTTATTCATATTATTCGCTGTACCATTTACTGGGTGCAGAAACTTTTGATCGTTGTATGAAAGAATATATGGATCGCTGGAAAGGAAAACATCCCACCCCTTACGATTACTTTTTCACCTTTAACGATGTGTCAGGTCTGGACCTAAACTGGTTCTGGGAGCGATGGTATTTTGATTTTGGATATCCAGATTTAAAAAACGAAGGTTTAGAGGGCAACCAACTAACTATCCAAAATGAAGGAGGAAGACCACTTGCCTTCCAATTGATTTATACTTTTGAGGACGATACTAAAAAAAAGGAGAGCATCTCTCCCGAATGCTGGAAATCTAGTGCTATTTTTACCAAGAAAGTACCCAATGCCGATAAGGTGAAATCCATAGAATTAAAAGCTGGGGCTAATGGTTCAGATGCTATGTATAGCAATAATACTTGGACTAGAAAAAATTAACGCTCAAGATCTGGCTGCTGGCACTTGTTTTTTAATTCTTGATTGAGAAGAAGCTTTAAAATTCGTAAATAAATAAGTATTGTTTACTAAGGCTAAAACTTAATTCCCAAATAGTTAATTATATTTTTTATATATTTATAAGGCGATTATTCTGATAAGCAATTTATTTTACTCCCCTCTTTTTAGTACTAACTTTTATCGTTAAAGGATAAAAACAATCAATTGTAGTGTTTATTCAGATATAATTAATAAAATCATCTTTTAATTTAAATTATACTTCCAATAATGATATTTAAAACCGATTATAATGAGATATTTAATAATTATAACATTTGCTTTTATAAGTTTTTCTAGCTACTCACAAAGAGTCATAAGATTTATAGACTCTTTAACCTTAGATACAGAAAGAACTTGGATAGATATAAATGGTTCAAAATTTACTGAAATAGGAGAAAATTGTAATTATGGTTTAGAAGTAACATTTATAAGACAAGATAATCAAGTTATTTTTCATCAATGCGATGTAGGAGAATGGAAAAAATTCATATTTGAGTTTCAGGTAATAAGTCATGATGGAGAGCATTTTATTGAACTTTATAAAGACAATGAAAAGCTTGAAAATTATGAGTTTGAAGTACAAATGATTGCTGACGAACAAAATAATTTTATTACAGAATTGAGCTTGTTTCAATATGGAACTAAATCACTTTATACACTGCAAAGTATTAAATAAAATAGTATGGATTTTATAAAAGAATGGGGGTTGATAGCTGGAGTTGCTGGTCTAGGACTAGGTGTTTTTCTGGTATTATTTAGAGAAGTAATCCGGAAAAAAATATTTCCAACACTAACAAAAAAGCAAGGCTTTCAAATATTATTGACTTTTATGATTTTGGTTTGGTCCATAGCATTATTTTCATTAGTCATTTATTATAACCAATCCCAAGACAATAATGATAAGACCGAGGGCACAGAAAACGAATTAGTAAAAGCTACTTGGATTCATAAAAAATCTATATTTCAAGAACTAATTGTGTTGACAGGTAAAATATCTGCAAATTCCAAAAATGACTCTATCCTAATAGAACTTAAACCAAGATTCGATGAATTTTATGAAGGTAGTATGATATATGCAGAAGCAAATGATAGAGAACTTTTAAAAAGAATGATGATTCTTAAAAAGGATTATGAAAACAGAATTAAAAAGCGAGAAGATTTTTACAAGCCTGAAAAACTAAAACAATCTTGTCAAAAACTTATAAAACAGTTAAATTCCACTATTTCAAAAGGGGATTTAATAAACTAAAAATACCTCGAACAAAAAATATTAGTACAGCCCACCCTCACTCCTATAGCTCTGCCTAACAACAAACCAAGGTTAATTATGTAACAAATAACCTTTTTAACAATTATAATATTATTCCTATATTAGTGCCGCTATCACGAATCGCTAAATTATTTTACTCCCCTCTTTTTATTAATGTTTTTATCTATACCGATAAAAACAAGCATGGGAACTATGATAAAATTCTTTAAAAAAAACAGAAAACAATTGCTTGGCCAAAACAAGGTTAGCAAATATTTGCTTTATGGTTTGGGAGAAGTTATACTAGTAGTTATTGGAATCTTGATTGCGCTCTCCATCAACAATTGGAATAATAGTAAGCAATTATCTAATCTAGAATATAGACTAGTATTAGAATTGAAAAACGATTTAACTGAAACTCAAAATGAACTAACAGGAAATATTAATACCTTGACCAATATTATAAATAAATCGGATTCTATTATTACCTATTTAAACAAGGTTGCCCCCGAAGAATATGATTTAAATGAGTATGGAATTAATAATATGACTTGGGCTTTATTTAATGTAAAGCTATATCCTAAAACAATTGCTTACGAAAATTTAAAATCTTTGGGAATACAATTGGTTTCGAACGATTCCATTAGGTTTTATATCACCGATATTTTTGATAGAAGACTACCAAGAATAGTGCTTTGGGAAAGTGCTGCTATTAATAGCCAAACAAACCTGTATAATGCATTAGAACAAAATCTAAGCACCATAAAATCTGATAATTATGAATATTATAGTTTAGTTCCATTTACATTTACCAGAGACAGTAAAAACCTATTTATAAATAGACTTGCTATTTTACAGAATGACCGAATTGCCTTAAACTCTCTATACACCGATCTTTTAGATCAGATTAACATTCTATTAAAACTATTGGAAAAGGAATATTTTCAGAGGAATAAAATAACGAAAGGATCACAAAACCTATAAACAAAAGCAGCTCCAAAACAATTGTACTATTTTTCCTATATTCGTTGCGCTATCACTAATCGCAAATTAAATTAAACCCCTATTTTTTATTATTTTGGTTGTTGTCCCTATGGATAATGATATTATGTTTATTCCGAAACCTATTGGATAATCGTCAATAAAATGGATTAGTTATCTTTAAAGAAAAATTTGATGAGAAAAATAGTATTAATAAGTTTTATTCTTGCACTTTTTACGAACTACAGTTTTGCACAATGTGAAGATAATGAGGTTGAGGTGAGGGTAGAAATTACTACCGATGAGTG
>CAJXYJ010000077.1 GCA_913063255.1 uncultured Flavobacteriales bacterium
GGCACTATATTAGGAAAGTTTAAAACAAAAGATTGTTCACTTTCTATATCAAATCTATTACTAAACCATTTTCTTCCAACTTTAACTGGACTTTCTTCGTCACTTTCAATAAATTGATAATCGTTAAATTGAGTAATTATTTCTACTGGATTTCCAGATGGTTCAATCATTTCTTGAACTCTTATACCTGGATCATTACCTACAGTAACATAATAATAAGATTCATCGCTATAGGGATTTATATTCGTATCAAAATCTGTTTCATTCTTTTCGCCTAAATACCCTAATGTACTAGTAGCATAGAATAATATATAATCATTTGCATCAAAACTTCCATCGTTTTCACCAAAAATATGTATTGCATTTTCAGGTAGGTCAAAAATTGTATTATCTTCATTTAAAAAAGGCAATGGAGCACCTCCATTACCATATACTTTAATGTTTCTAGGGTTAATGCCATCGGTATTCATCCCTAAATCATTTAAAAAACCTTTACTGATACGATGAATTCCTGTTTTTTCTACTTTAAATTTATACCAATTTCCATTTGCTAAAACAGAATTTGTTATTTGAAGTTGGCGTACATTTCTATTTCTACTTTTAGTAGTATAGGATATAGTAAAAGAAAGAACCTTTTTATATCCTAAACTAGACTTTACAACTGGTGAAATATCTATAACCGTATATATCACATTTCTAGCACTACTACTTTTAATGCCATAACTAAGTTGATCTGGAACTATTTTTTTGTTAAGGTTTTTTAATTCATTATTTGTTAAATCACCATAAATTATATTCGTGATCTTTAAAGATTTTTCATCTGCAAAACCTTTATCTAACCATTGTTCTCTATAAATTAATTCTTCATCTGTAGGCAGGAATTGTAATGCAGAAATTGACTTGTCTTTAGAAAAAGAAATTTTTTTAGATTTAGAATTTTTTTCTGTATTGGATTTCCAATTAATCTCAATATTTCTATTTTGAGCCATCATTAAAATGGGCATCAAGAATACACCTATATATAGTAACGCTTTTTTCATCATAATTAGTAACGCTTCAAATATACACTTAGTATAGAAGATTATTTTAAAAGATTTTACTGAAATTTATTTTTTATAAAATAAATTTAAAACAAACACGTTTGCTAACAAATCAGTAGAATAAATACCCTAAACCTAACAGTTTATTAAAATTTAAAATATTATTGATATATAATCGTTAATTACTATATTGCGAACCCAACTTTTCTTAACTGAAAACTATGAATATTAAAAAAAACTTAGCTTTTAAGCTACTTATTGTACTTTTTACAGCGACTTTACTGGTAAGTTGTAATAAATCTAGAGATTATAAAAGCAGCTCAAGAGCTACTGGATGGAAAATGAACGCCAAAGAAGGTGGATTCCAACATAATCCAGATGCCAAAGAACAAGAAACTGGACCTGGTCTAGTATTTATTGAAGGTGGTACTTACACTAAGGGTAAAGTACAGGATGATCCAATGCACGATTGGAATAACAGCCCAAACCAACAACATGTTCAGTCATTTTATATGGACGAAACAGAAGTAACTAATTTAATGTATCATGAATACTTAGATTGGTTAAAAACAGTTTTCCCTCCTGAAGATGAAAATTATAGAAAGATTTATGAAGGAGCTGTACCAGACACTTTAGTTTGGAGAAACAGATTAGGATATAACGAAGTAATGACTAATAATTATTTACGTCATCCTGCCTATGCAGATTATCCTGTTGTTGGTGTTAGCTGGATTCAAGCTGTTGAATTTGGAAACTGGAGAACAGATCGTGTAAATGAATTGATTTTAGAAACAGAAGGGTTTACTTCTAGAAACGCTCGCTATGATGTTAAAGCTGGTGAAACTTTTAGCACTCAAACTTATCTTAACTCTCCTACACAGACTTATGGAGGAAATGACTCTATAACAAGAGGAGGAAATAGATCAGAATCCTTACAAAAAAGAAGTAAAGACAGTTCCAATCTATATATTCAACGTAAAGATGGACTACTATTACCAGCATATCGTTTACCAACAGAATCAGAATGGGAATATGCAGCTCTTGCTTTAGTAGGTTTACGTAATTATAATGTTTATAGAGGAAGAAAAAAATACCCTTGGGAAGGGCAATACACTCGCTCTGGCAAAAGAAAATCTAAAGGAGACCAATTGGCAAACTTCAAACAAGGAGATGGTGATTATGGTGGAATTGCTGGATGGAGTGATGATGGAGCAGACATTACTGCAGAAGTAAAATCTTACGAGCCCAACGATTTTGGTCTTTACGATATGGCAGGTAACGTTGCCGAATGGGTAGCAGACGTATATCGTCCTATAGTGGATGATGAATTTAATGATTTTAATTACTTCCGTGGAAATGTATATACCAAAAACTATATAGGAGAAGATGGTAAAGTGAAAATTGTTACTGCAGATTCTATAGTTTTTGACACCTTAAGTAACGGAAAAATTATTGCAAGAAATTTACCTGGTGAAATTCACCAAGTTCCTGTAGATGAAAACGAAACTTATTTAAGAACTAATTTCTCTAAAAGTGATCAACGTGATTATCGTGATGGAGATAAAAAATCTACTCGTTATTACCAATCTTTTGCAGGAGATGACGAAAATATAGATGAAAACAAGAGAATGTACAATTCTCCTAACCATTCAGTATCTTCAGACAGTTCAGGAACATTAGATCGTCAATATGATGAGTCTTCTGCAAGAACTTCTTTAATTAATAATGAGGTGCGAGTTTATAAAGGAGGATCTTGGAGAGATAGAGATTATTGGTTAGATCCTGCTCAAAGAAGATATTTCCCTCAAGATATGGCTACAGATTACATTGGGTTTAGATGTGCTATGTCTCGTGTAGGTTCAAAATCTAAAGAAGGAAAAAGACCTAGACATTAAATAACAAACAATATAAATAAAAAAACCTCTTCCTAACCTGAAGAGGTTTTTTTGTATCTTTAATCTTGTGAAAATAGAAACTCTCCATCAGCAATTTTTAAAATCAACAGGTATTTGTACTGACACGCGTACCATTACAAAAGGCTGTCTTTTTTTCGCTTTAAAAGGAGAAAATTTTAATGGCAACAAATTTGCTCAGGATGCTTTAGACAAAGGAGCTTATAAAGTAATCATTGATGAGGCAGTTTATCATAAAGAATCTGGTGAGACTATATTATTTTCAGATGTTTTAACCACCTTACAAAACCTCGCTTCCTATCATCGAGATTATTTAAAACTCCCTATTATTGCCTTAACCGGTAGTAATGGAAAAACAACTACAAAGGAGTTAATAAACGCAGTACTTTCTCAAAAGTATAATACGGTTGCTACTAAAGGGAATTTAAACAACCATATTGGAGTTCCTTTAACCCTTCTTTCAATGAATTCTGAAACAGAAATAGGAATTGTAGAAATGGGCGCCAATCATTTAAAGGAAATTGAATTACTATGTGAGATTGCAAAACCCAATTTTGGTTATATCACGAATTTTGGAAAAGCTCATTTAGAAGGATTCGGAAGTATAGAAGGAGTTATTAATGGAAAAACTGAGCTTTACCGACATCTTCAGAAAAATGATAAAGTCGTATTTGTAAATGCCGAAGATTCTAAACAATTAGAACTCAGTAAAACGATTAATCGTATCACTTTTGGCAAACTACAGGGTTGCTCTATTCAACTAAAAGACGCATCAAAACAACTCTTAGTACAATTTAAAGGATTAGACATACAAAGTAACTTAATTGGCTTATACAACTATCATAATATTGCAGCAGCAATTTCTATTGGTGATTATTTTAAAGTTTCAAAAGAAAGTATTAAAAAAGCTATTGAAAGTTATACTCCAACAAACAATCGTTCTCAATTAGTAGAAAAAGGAACTAATAAAATAATTTTAGATGCTTATAATGCAAATCCTTCTAGTATGAAAGTTGCTTTAGAAAACTTTAAACAAACAAAAGGGAATTCAAAAATAGTTTTCTTAGGCGATATGTTTGAATTAGGTACTGAAGCTAAGAAAGAACATCAACATATTGTTGCACTTCTAGAGGAATACACATTTGAAAAGACCTATCTAGTTGGCGAAAACTTCTTTAAAACCAAAACTTCCTCACCACTAATTCATAAGTTTAAATCGTTTGACGAACTTAAAATAGAATTAGACACTAAGACCATAAAAAACAGTCATCTTCTTATAAAAGGATCAAGAGGAATGGCATTAGAACGAATATTAAAATTAGAATGTTTTATCTAAAACCATTTTTTTAACAACAGAAACCCCACTTTTTGTACTGAGTTTTAAAAAATAAACTCCATTAGATAATTTTAACTCTGATAGTGATATTTGGTGAGTACCTGTATGTTTTTCTTCATTCATTAAGGTTTTAATAAGCATCCCTAAAGAATTATAAATTTGCAGAGTAACAGTTTCTGAATCCTTAAGAGAAAACTGTAAATAAGACATTTCATTAATAGGGTTGGAAGAAATTTTAAAATCAAACGTATTGAAATCTTCATCTGAAACAGACAAAACAGCTAAATCTACGAATATTACAGAAGACCCCATAGGGATACCAAGTACATCCGTACTTTGACTATATCCAATATCGGCAGGAGAATTTAAACTTGGAGTATCTACAATTTCAGAAACTGAAAAATCATTATTATATTTTGTGATTCTAGCTGGTGACCAAGAAGAAATATAATAATTACCTTCACTATCATCATCGATTCCATCAATATTCGATAGGCTTGTAGTAACTAAAGTTGAAACTTGATTTGTACCCAAGTCTACTGCTTTGATTTTTGCATTAGATCCCCATGTTACAAATAACAATCGGTTATTAGTTCCATCAAATAAAACGCCATTTGGAGTTCCTCCTGTGTTGGAAACTATTTCAGTATAACTTGGATTGGAAACATCCGTCACATCTATGGAATATATTTTTCCAGCTGAAAAATCGGTAACATAAAGTGTGTTTTCTCCGTCATTAGTTAAGCCGTTTAAAAAACTAACACCAGGCATGGCAAGATTCATTACCTCTTCTTCACTATTCAGGTCATATCCCTTAATACTATTTGAAGCAACAGCAAATAAATTATTTCCAATTACTTCCATTCCATGAGAGGCATTTCCAGTTCCAAAATAACTTAGATTTCCCTCACCGTCATCAGCTATAATTCTTGAACCATTTGCAACTAACCATTGATTGTTTACAGGGTCGTATTCCACACTTTCTGCAGATTGATAGTTTTGTGACAATAATAATGTCACATTAAATAAGAAAATAAGTTTAAAGAAAGATTTCATAGTTTTTTTGTTTATTATGGATTCTATAATACATAAAATATATACCATAGAAAATACTATGATTGAAAATATTTTAAATGATGATAAAAATTGTTAACATTAAGGATTAGGTAATCCCTCTGATTCTAAAACAATTGCAATCAAGTTTAACACAATTAAAAGAAAAAATAATGTCACTTAAATTATAAGTGGAAAAAACTTAATTTGATAATTAGTGATTATTGTACTAATATAATATATTTTTTAAATAACACTCCTTGTAAAACCTTATTCAATTATTGTTAGTTGCAAGTTGATTTTTTAAATATTTGATATTGAGCTTTTTAAAAATATTAGTTTTTTAAAATTATTTTTTCTATTTATTCAACTTTTCAAAATGTTTCTTAAAAATAATTAATAAGTAAGTTTTAGCTTTAGAGTAGGTTTTTTCCTACTTTTTTTATAGTTTATCGACAAAGTATTTCGTCGGATAAAACTGCATTACGTCGATTAAGCCTTATCTTATAGGGGTTTACAAACTTTTTTATTAAGACATTTCGTACAATATAAAAATATATTACATTTAATCAGTTCCTTTTTTGGAATCATAAGCTTAACCTAAAACAACTATTATGCTATTAATTACCCCCCACAAGCATGTAAGTTCTATACTTATTTGTCTTTTTGTGATCTTCGGTTCTTCTATAAAAGCTTTTAGCCAATGTCCTACAATAGTTAATCCCAATCCTGTTATTTGTGACGCCAGTGGTTTAACTATTATCGACCTCGATGTATATGCTACCGATTTGGGTAATGGAATATCATGGTGGAATGCTCCTACTGGTGGTATCGAATATGTCGATACTGAATTTCTATTTGAAGGCACCTATTATGCAGATGACGACTCCGGAAGCTGTACATTAAGGTCACCAGTTGTTGTAGATTTTGTTGTTGACAATACCGGACAAAACCTAGATGGAATTTTTTGCGATAATGAAAATGCCACTATACAAACCTACATAAACGAAGTGCTTTTACCCATCGTTTCCCCGGGAGGTAGCGTTCTTGTTTATACAGACCTCTTACTTACTACACTAGCTAATCCGGCTACCGTACTTATTGGAGTAAACATTTATTATATCGTTTTTGTTGATAATGGTGGTTGTGAAGGTCAACTGGAATTTGGAAGTACTGCCGTATTTTCAGGACCATTAGCGCCGACTCCTCCACCAGTACAAGTATTTTGTTCATCCAACGCACCCACAATCGGAGATTTAAATACTGGAACAAGCGACGTAGTTAGCTGGTACCTTAACATTGACAGTAACGGAGACCCTATTCCTCCACCCTTAGACCCCTCTACTCCGTTAATAGACGGAACTACTTATTATGTGCAGGCAGATGATATTTTTTGCCCGAGTGATGTTGCTGCCGTACTTGTAGAAATAGACATCCCCGTAGATGCAGGGGTTTCAGCTGAACTTCATTATTGTGAAGATACTATTCCCACAACCGATTTCGATTTATTTGACAAGTTAGGAGGTACTCCATCTACCACAGGTACTTGGACCGGCCCCCTTCCCACATCTAATGGTCATTTAGGAACTGTAAATATTAGCACCTTAACCCCTGGTACTCATGTTTTTGTTTATACAGTTCCAACAACTGGCGCCTGTCCGAATGGAACCAGTACAGTAACAATAATCATTCATGAAATATTATCACCAGGAATCGCATTAATTCCTGTTACGTTCTGTGAGATGGACCTACCGTCTATTTTTGATCTCTTCTCATTATTGGCAAACGAAGATCCTGGTGGTGTTTGGACAGATGGTAATGGTAATGTGGTTGTCAATCCTATCGACCTTACAGGTTTCCCACCTGGAATCTATTTTTATACCTATACTCAAAACGGTGGCTTAAATCCATGTCCGGACGCATCTACAACCGTGCAGATTATTATATTACCAGATCCTAATCCAGGTGTTGCCATTAATGTGCAATTCTGTGAAAACGATCTGGATATCAATTCCCCATTCGATTTATTCGACGCCCTAGATGGCTCTCAAGACAATAATGGTGGTGTCTGGACGGACAGTAACGGCTCGGTTGTTACTAATCCGATAGACATTACTGATTTCACAGTTGCCGGTAGTCCATACACGTTTACATATACACTTAGTAATGGAGCCTGTGAAGAGTCGGTTATTATCACGATATCTGTTCTACCCGCACCGAATTCAGGAATTGCTTTAACTCCAATAGCATTTTGTGAAGATGAAGTTGCGGAGAATTCTCCTTTCGACCTATTCAACCTATTAGATGGATCTCAAGACTTAAATGGTACCTGGCACGTAGGTCTGGACTCTACAGGACCGGTGGCTACAAATCCGATAGACCTTACTATTCTTGGAACAGGAGTCTTTTATTATACATATTCGGTTCCAGCCATAGGTACGTGTACCGATGTGGATGTTACAGTACAAATTACGATTAACGCCTTACCTATTACAGGTACCGCTACACCATTCAACGTATGTGTTGATGATCTGGCTGAGAATTCTCCATTAGATCTATTTGATCAGCTTATCGGAAATGATCCCGATGGAACTTGGACAGATGACGACGCAACAGGCGCTTTAACAGGTAGTAATGTGGACCTAACGCTACTAACAGTGGGAACCTATAATTTTTCTTATAGTATTACTTCTCCTGAAGGATGTACGAACACTTCTACAGTTGTAATAACAGTTGAGGAAGCTGCAAATGCGGGAACGGCGACTAATCCTACTTATTGCTTAATAGATGTGGCAGCTAATCCAACGCTGGATCTGTTCACGCAATTAACAGGTAATGATCTAGGTGGTGTTTGGACCGATGATGATGCGACTGGAGCACTAACAGGTAGTATCGTAGATATTACTCTCTTAGGAGTTGGAAATTTTAACTTTACGTATACTGTAACCGGCATAGGAAGTTGTGCAGATGATTCTGTAACAGTTATCATCACAATCAATGATACATCAGCGCCCACGGCACCAACAATTCAAGACTTCTGTGATGCTGCAACAGTTGATGACTTAATAGCTACCGGAACAGGAATTCTGTGGTATGCAGATTTGACTTCTACAACTCCATTACCCGGGGATACTCCTTTAATAGATGGTGAAAATTATTTTGCCACACAAACAAATACCGTTACCGGATGTGAATCTTCAGAACGTATAGAAGTAATCGTAAATATTTATGAATCTCCAAATGCTGGATCGGCTTCATCACCTTTGACAGTTTGTACAGATAATACAACCGTTGATCTGAATGAGGGATTAGACGGCTCGCAGGACCCAACGGGAGAATGGCAAGATACTGACGGCACCAACGCATTATCCGGAAATATTTTTGACGCTTCACAAGTAACATCTGGTACTTATAATTTTACTTATCTGGTAGTTGGAACACCACCATGTTTGGATGCAAGTACTATTGTTACAGTTATTGTAGAGGTTCCTGTTTCAGCAGGAACTAATGCGACCTTAGATATCTGTAGTGATAATGGCCCAGTAGATCTATTTTTACTATTAGGAAACGCTGACATCGGCGGAACCTGGTCTCCAACACTTGCTAGTGGAACTTCAATTTTTGATCCGTTGCTGGACAATGCAGAAACATATACTTATTCAATAACCAATGCTTGTAGTACAGAAAGCAGTACAGTGGTAATTACAGTTACAGCAGCAGCAAATGCGGGCTCAGATGGTTCTATCTTTATATGCGTGGTAGATGGATCTATAGACCTCTTTACAATATTAGGTGATTCTGCGAATACCAACGGGACCTGGTCTCCTGCACTTAGTAGCAATACAGGAGTATTTGACCCAGCTATAGACTCGTCTGGTATTTATACTTATACTGTGAATGCAACAGCACCCTGTATTGGAAGTGATTCATCTGAAGTAACGGTTACTGTAAATGACAGTCCTGAACCTATTGTCGTTATTGCTGAAATTACATTTTGTTTATCAGAGGAACCAACTGTGGATGATCTTAATGCAGCGGTAACAGGAAACAATATTACTTGGTACGATGAAATAGATTCAACTACACCTTTAGCTTTAAACACTGCTTTAATTAATGGTGAAGATTACTTTGCAACACAAACGGGTACTAATAATTGTGAATCATCACAAAGAGCAGAAGTAACTGTAACTATTAGCGATTCCCCTACACCTACTCTCGATACGGATGGCGCTGTATTTTGTATTAATGACGATCCAACATTAGAAACACTTTCAGCAAATATATTAGAATCCAGTAATGAAGATTTTGTTATTATTTGGTATGCTTCCAATGATGGCCAGGAGCAATTAAGTGGTAATACCTTATTGGTTAATGCAACGACCTATTATGCCGTTTTATTAAATATTACATCGGGTTGTGAAAGTAGTGTTCCTTTACCTGTAACGGTAGATCTTTCGGGTTGTGTTGGAATTACAATTCCCGATGGCTTCTCGCCAAATGGAGATTTGATCAATGATACCTTTGATATAGACAATCTGAATTTCCTATATCCAAATTTCGATATGGAAATATATAATCGCTACGGTAATTTGGTGCATTCAGGAAATGCCAATACACCTAGATTTGACGGCACCTCTAATCAATCAAGGTTGGTAAGTAATGGCAATTTGCCTGTAGGAGTTTACTTCTACATACTCAGTCTGAATGACGGAACAACTGATCCCATACAGGGGCGATTATACCTAAGCAGATAAGTTATATTCAAGAAACAAAGTATAAAAAGATGAAACAATTTAAAATATACAGTAGAACGATTATAACACTAAGTTTAGCAATATGTACCTTCAGTGGTTATAGTCAACAAGACCCTCAGTTTACACAATATATGTACAATATGAGTGTAATAAATCCTGGATATGCTACAACAGATCTTGGAATAGTAAACTTTGGAGTTTTATTTAGAACGCAATGGGTTGGTTTAAAAGGAGCTCCTAAAACCGGAACTTTCTTTGCACACACCCCAATCACTGAACGCATTGAGGTTGGTATCACTTACACCAATGATAATATTGGAGACGTTGTAGAAGAAAACAATATTTATGCAGATTTTGCCTATGTACTTAAGGTTTCTGAAAATAGCAACCTTTCATTAGGAATAAAGGCAGGTGTTACCCTATTCAATGCTAATTTCAACAATTTTGTATTGCAGTCTGGTGACGTGAGTACCGATTTGGCCTTTAATGATAATATTAACAAGGCTTTTCCAAATATAGGAGCGGGTGCCTTTTATTTTGGTGATCGCTATTATGTTGGCCTTTCCGCTCCTAATTTATTAACCACGACACATTTAGAAAATGAAGATGGAGTAAAATCAACAGGCGTTCAGGATATACATTTTTTCCTGACTGGTGGATATGTTTTTGACATTAATTCAGACTTTAAACTGAAACCGGCAACGATGTTAAAAGGAGTAAAAGGCGCTCCACTATCCATCGATCTTACTGCAAACGTTCTTATGTATGATCGAATTGAAGCCGGTATAGCTTATCGTATTGGCGATTCGTTTTCCGTACTAGCTAACTTTAAAGTGACTCCCCAATTGCGCGTTGGATATGCTTATGATATGACAACAAGTAATTTAAGTAACTATAATTCGGGATCGCACGAAATTATCTTATTGTTCGATTTAAACCTATTAAACTTTAATGGAGGTTATGATAAATCCCCTAGATTCTTCTAAAAAATGACACAAATGAAAAAATATATATTCTTTTATACCGTATTATTTTTGACTAGCGGCACTTTAATTGCTCAGAGTCAAAACCTTAAGAAGACAAATAAACTATTTTCTACGCGTTCATATACAGAGGCAATTGCAAGTTATGAGAAATTGGAACGTACTCAGGAAGTACTTCAAAACCTAGCGGATAGTTACTTTTATACCAACCAATTAACACAAGCTGTAACTGTTTATAAGGAATTAATCGAAACTTACGATATAGCAAAAGACGATAATCTTCAATTTAGATATGGCCATGCACTTAAAGGAATTGAAATGTATACGGATGCAGACACCATCTTGTCTGCTTATTTTGGGACACCACATAATTCCAGTGAGTTTATGGAAGAAACCAAAATGACTACACCACATGATTTCAAGCTCACAGTATTACAAAATGAAAATGGTCATAATGATTTTGGAATGTCTTTCTTCGGAAAAGATCGCGTTGCATTTGCTTCCTCCCGAAACGAAGATAATCCGATATATGCATGGAATAATTTACCCTATCTTGATTTGTATAGTGCTGCATTGTCAAGTGACAACCAATTAAGCGATGTAACTGCTTTTCCGAATGAAATTAATACCAATTCTCATGAGAGCAACGCGACTTTCAGTCGTGATGGTAAAATTATGTATTTCAATCGTACTAGCAATACACGTCATAAAGATGGTGATCTCAAAGTTGCAAACATCAAAATATATCGATCTGAAATGATTGATGGAACATGGGCGAATGTAAAAGCTTTACCTTTTACAAGCGATAATTATAGCACAGAGCATCCTAGCTTAAGCAAAGATGGCAAAACCCTTTATTTCTCTAGTGATATGCCCGGAAGTATGGGTAGTTTCGATATTTTCAAGGTTAGTGTTAACGAGGATGGCACCTATGGAACTCCAGAGAATTTGGGAGACCTAGTAAATACTACCCAACGTGAACAATTTCCATTTATTAGTGATATCAATACCTTATATTTTTCATCCAATGGCCATCAGGGTTATGGAGGTCTGGATGTTTTCAGAAGTGATAAGATTAATGGTTCCTTTACCAATATTTTGAATTTAGGCACTCCGGCGAATTGTCCACTTGACGACTTTAGCTTTGTGATCAAAGAAAAAAAGAACAATGGATATATAAGTTCGAATCGTTCTGGAGAGGATCAGCTCTTTGCTTTTACAAGAGAGGATAATGATCTGGCCAATTATTTGGTGGAAGGAATTGTAATGGATAAAAATAGTAAAGAATTACTTTCTGGTTCTCTGGTCACTTTATTTGATGAAAATAAGCAGGTACTTCAAGATACCATTGTAAAGAATGATGCCTATTATAAGTTCAAAATTGAGCCTAATAAAAAATACACTGTACGAGGAACACGAAAACTCTATATTCCTTATGAGGTTGACTTCTCTACTGATAAAGAGGGAAAAGTAAGTCATAATATTTACCTGCTCCTAGAGCCTTATGAAGATGCTGAAGAGCGTATTTCTAAAAATGAACAGGATATAACCCAGGTAGATCTTGAAAAGATCTTCTTTGATTATGATAAATGGAATATTCGCGAAGACGCAGCTATCATCCTAAATACTTTAACAGATCTTATGAAAAAATATCCTGAAATGGAGATTGAGGTCGCTTCGCATACAGATGCTCGAGGATCTAATGATTATAACTTGGCCCTATCTAAAAAGCGAGCCACTTCTACAATGAACTATATAGTAAGTCAGGGAATTGATAGAAATAGATTACGAAGTATTGGTTATGGTGAGGAACAGCCTTTAAACCATTGTATAAAAGAAGAAATATGTGATGACGAAGAATATGATATCAATCGTCGTTCTGAGTTTACCTTAATAAATTAATTGTAAAGCCCCTTCATTTCGTTGCCATCTAGAAAAGTTGATTTTTTTTTATGATCGTATACGAAATGAACTTCGGGGTTTTATATTTCCTCAAAATTATTTTCTTAGATATTGTCCACTTAAAGATAATACACCTGCAAATAAAGGTTTTTTGTTGGTCATACTGGATTAATCCAATGATCCAGAACAAACCCGCTCCTGCAAATAACATCCCAATTCGAGCTACGCTCGAAACGTATTTTTGTTTTACCACTGATGAAAACAAGTTTTCAACGCACTAAAACAAA
>CAJXYJ010000078.1 GCA_913063255.1 uncultured Flavobacteriales bacterium
GGTATTGGGTTTGGAATTTTTATTGCAGCAATCTTAAGTCAAGTACTTAGTATGGACGAAGACGTTGCATATCCAGGAACAATATTCTTAATGGCAGGAGTTGGATTATTTTCAGGATTCTATCTAACTAAAAAATTAAACGAAGACGCTTAAAAGAAAAATTATCTAACACTTTTAGTAAATCATTTTAGAAACTCTCAGGGTTTTTAAAATGATTTTTTTATTTCTGATAAATTTTGTTAAAATAATATTAGTTATTTTTATTGTGGGAATTCTTTATTAGTTAATTCAACTAAAAAATCAGATTGATATATGAGCAAACATTTTTATTATCTAATAGCATTATTATTGTTAACCTCTTGTAATAAAAAATTTAAAGAATTAAAAAAAGAGGAGAATGATTTCAAGCTTACTACTGAAATCCTACTAGAAAATAAAAATCATATTCTAGAAATAGAGCAACTTTACAACAAAGGAAAAGAAGGTTATTTTACAGGAAAGGATTCGATTTCTATCTATTTTAAAATATTTAAACAGCAAAAAGCAGACAAGGGAGCAATTCTTATTTCTTCAGGAAGAACCGAAGCAGCAATTAAATACCAAGAACTCATTTTTGATCTTTTTAATCAAGGGTATTCTATTTATATTTTAGACCATAGAGGACAAGGATTATCCGGTAGAATGACCGAAGACCCAGATATGGGTTATATTGATGATTTTCAGTTTTATATCGACGATTTAAAATATTTTTACAACAATTACCTTCACCCAAATAATCATGAAAAAGTATTCCTTTTAGCACATTCTATGGGTGGTGCAATTGGTTTGACCTACTTAGAACAATATCCTAATGATTTTAATGCTGCAGCATTCTCTTCACCTATGTTAGGATTGAAAAGATTTATTTGTACTTCAGTAAAATTACTTGCTGGAGAAGAGCCTAAATATGCTTTAGGAGAAACCAAATACCAAGAAGATAGCACTAGTTTTAGGAATAATACTTTAACTGGTTCTAAAATTAGACACCAAAGAATGATTAAAGTTTTCGATGAAAATCCGAAAGCAAAATTGGGAGGAGCATCCTATACTTGGGTAGATAAATCATGTAAACAATTTGAATATCTGTTTCATAATATAGAAAATATACAGACTCCATTTATTCTTTTATCGGCAGAGAACGACGAGATAATAGAAATCGCTGCACATCAAGAATTTGTAGAAAAGGCAAAGGTATTAAATAAAAATTGCGAAGGGTATTTGGTTAAAAATGCACAACACGAATTGCTTATTGAAAAAGACATATATCGTATTGCAAGCCTAAATAAAATGCTTTTATTTTTTGAAGACTATTGAACGGTAACGTCACTATACAATGCAGTGATACTAATATACTTTGAAAGTGTAGAGTTTTTAAGGAGTGCTATAGATTTAGGGTTATTTAAAGTAGAATACCTACTATCCATAATAAATGAAAAATCCGTTTTTGGTAATGTAATAATAGCATCTGTATTCTCTAAGGATATATCTAAATTAGAAAAAGAATCGGCTATTTTATTTATTTGTAAATTACCGATTGCTCCAGATAAAAAAGCAGATTCCTCAAGATTGCCTATTAACACATCACTCGAAATTGCCTGAAGGTTAATTTCTTTTACATTTTTAATAGAACATTCTTCCACATAATTTACATGTAAAGATCCTTGCTCCCAATTTAAAACAGAAACTGGAGCATAAGCAGCATTGATGAGGGTTTGGCCCCCATCAATACTATTTGCTGTAAAAGTTGAATAATTTAAAGTCGCTTTTACATTATATGCATCTGCCATTTTTAATTCTCCATGACGAACATTTACATCGGTCTTGGTGTTTTTTGGCATTTTAATGATTATCGTTTTATTTATTTTTTGAAGTTTATGATAGTTTTTGCTAGCTGCTTCATGTTCTTTCTCCATCTTTTCTGCCATGATTTCCATTTCTTTTGCTTGCTTTTCAAATTCTTCAGAGTTTTCTTCAAATTGTTTTTCAAACTCTTCTCCCCAAACTTCCATATCCTCTCCAAATTTTTCTCCCCAGGCTTCCATTTTAGCTTCCCATTCTGGACCGTGTTTCTCTTCCCACTCTTTTCCGAATTGTTCGCCCCAAGCTTCCATTTTTTCTTCAAAATCTTCCCCGAAGTTTTCTTCCATTTGCTTTTCGAATTCCTTTAAATATTCTTCTTCATTTTCTTTAAAAGCTTCATAGTCAAAATCTATATTGCCAACACTTTCCATTAAAATTTCTGGCATTTCTGGCATTTCATGCATTTCAGGCATTTCAGGCATCTCGGGCATATCCATTGCTTCTAATAATGGACCTAAAAATTCCAAATTAAAATCCATCTCATCAAAATCAAAATCATAATTTTCACCGTGAGAATTTGAAGTAATCACTACTTTTTTACTATTCCCCAGTACTTTAAATTTCCAAGCATCAAAATATTCTTGTTTTTCTGCTTCAGAAAGAGAATCATCGTCTATAAATGCTTCTACTTGTACTTTATTTTTATTCCAGGTTTTAAAAATAATATTGGTGTAAGATGTATTCACTTCAACCACCATATCTTTTGAAGCATCAAAGGTTTCCACATACTTGTTCTGCCCATAGAACAGAGAAGTTGTTAGTAATAGCACTAAGGCTAAACTATTTCTAAATGTTATCAATTTTTTCATGTGTTTTTAATTTTTTGAAAATTCGGTCACCTGCTGTTCGCTATTAGTCATTTCTTTAAATGTTTAGCTATAGCACGCTCGATTCATTTTCTTGAGTTTTAAATTCGTTTAATTTGTTTTTAAGTTTGAACAGCAATTCCAAACGTAATTTCAAATTATCGATCAAAGCGGTGATGGTTGCCTCAGTAGGTCCCTCTTTGTTCAATTCTAAATTTAGTTTTTTGTATTCTTTATCTAATATGCTTAATTGACTCATATAGCCATCTACTAATTCTTTATTTTCAGGATCAACTTTTAAAGATGCTAATTGCAAATTAATTCCTGCCATATAATAATCTTCTACTTTTTTAAGATCTGGTGACAAATCCCCTATCGAAATTTGACTAGGAGTATTAGTATCTTTTTTATCTACCTCAACTATCGGATTTGCATTCGTATTATTTATATCTCCTGTAAAATCTGATAAGTATTGGTATCCAAAAAACGACACACTTAATAGAACCAATACAATAGCAGCTATCTTAAGCCAAGAAAAGGAATTCTTTTCTTGTGGCTTTTCTTTATCTAACATCGCTTCAAAACGGTTTTTATGACCTTTTGAAAGTTTTGCTTTCCCTGAGTTTTCACCCTTCAATAAATCTCTAATATCCTGTGCCATATCGCAAATGTTTTAATGTTTCCTTTAATATTGTTTTTCCTCGATGCAAGTTGGTTCTGGAAGAATTTTCAGAAATACTAAGTATTCCTGAGATCTCATTATGATCATAACCTTCCACTAAAAATAACTGAACCACTACTCTATACTTATTGGGTAATTGTTCTATTGCGGAATTAATATCTGAAGCCGTTGCCTCATCACTTACTTCCCATTGGTCATCATCCTCTACAATTTTGAATATTGATTCATCTATAGATTCGGTTTCCAATTTTTTACTTTTAATAGTATCCAAACATCTGTTGATGACAATTCGTTTTAACCAAGCTCCAAAGGTGACGTCCCCTTTAAACTGTTCCAACTTGCAAAATGCTTTTACAAAAGCTTCTTGCATCGCATCTTCTGCTGCCGCTGTATCTTTCATATACCGCTGTGCCACAATAAACATTCCTTCACAATATTGGCTATACAAAGCCATTTGTGCTCTTCTATTATTGTTTCTGCATTGTTCAACTAGTAAATTAACTGACAAATTGATGGTTTTTAATTGCTGTTCATACTAAAGACGATACAAAAATACGAATGTTGCAAAGTTTTAATAAAAATAAAAAAAACCTTCCACATTTTGTGGAAGGTTTTTAAAACAAATCTAATTCAAAATACTTAATGCTTTATAATCTGCAATACCTTAGTAGTATTATCTGCAGTAACTCTAACAAAGTAATTCCCAGTTGGAAATGCAGAAAGATCTATTTGAGTTGTTATTGTATTTGTTGTTTCATAATACAAGGATTGTCCTAATATATTTAATACTTCTATTGAAGAAATAATAGATGCCGTCTCCAAATTTAATATATTAGAAGTTGGGTTTGGATAGGCAATAATGCTGTTTTCAAAATCATTATCTGAAATGGATAGTGGAGTATTACAATCATAAATCATAATATCACCTAACCCCCATCCTAATGCTCCAAGACATCTATCGGTCCCAACTTCAAACCTAAATTGTATGGTTGAGTTATTCACTACTTCTATCATAGCCAAATCCACAACACTAGTTCCATAAGTTTCAACTACAGGAGCTCCACCGCCATTAGTCCCAGTAAATACTGGTTCGCCCGACAATGGGTTTTCACTACCTGGTAAGCTACTTTGGTTGTAAGGGTTTTCAATAAATGATTCTATCGGCAATAAGTTCCAATCACCCCCATCAATACTATATTTTATATTTCCAGCATCAAAATCTTCTTCTAATGTAAATGAATGAATGAAAGCCATTTCAAAAATTGGATTGTCAGTTTCTGGCATGGTAATTAAAGGGCTTGTTAAGCGAATAATTCCCTCTTGTCCATTAGTAGAGCAGTTAGCGTAATTTTCGGCAAGACCAGCAGCAATATAACCTTCATTTCCACTATCTGGACCATTAAATAGGATCCATTCTCTAGGAACCCAAAGATCTGGATGTACAGGGATTTGCTCGACTGTCCAATCTCCGAAACCAGATTCCCAGTCTTCGAAAAATATAAGATTATTTGTAGCGGCTTCACATAATTCATTTTCCAAAGGTTGTAAAATGGTAGCGTAACATTCTGCCGCTGGCGTTTCCCTCAATTCTGTTGCTAGTATAGTATTCATTAGTTGTGTAAAATCATCATTGGTAATTACTTCACCTGAAGGTCCTGCTGGCGCATCTGTAGATAAACCTTCTAAATTGATTCCTATTAAATCTTGACATGCTGCTTCTAAGGCATCTGCTAAAACTGGAAAATCGCTTGTTGCTGTTAAGTATTCGCTTTGTGCTCTCCAAAAAATATGAGCTGCTTTTGTAAAGTCAATACCCGTTATGGATTGCCCGTTATAATCACCTCCATCTACTAATAAAGAGTAGGTATGGTTAACTACACCAGAATTGGTGTGCACTCCCGCATTGTCATAAAATGAACACCAAAATTCGTCATCGCTTACTTTACCGGGGTCCCCATTACAAGTTGGATCCCACAAATCACGAAGACCAGGACTCCAAATAGAATCTTCACCTAACATCCATCTGTCAGAGCTTAAGCAATCAGTCCTTAATGAAAAATCTTCTCCTTCATCTTCGTAATCATTTATTAAATCTATCGTTTCTCCCCAAATATCTGAATAGGCTTCATTGATAGCTCCAGATTGCCAATGATATATTAAACCACTAGTATATTCTGTATAAGCGTGCCCCCATTCATGACCAATAATATCGTCTGTAGCAGTTCCATCACAAAATCTTATATAATTACCATTCCAGCTAGCATTTGGACACCATCCTGGAGCACTTACATTATTTAATATATGCATTCGGTAATCTGTATTAGTATAAGAAACATAGCCAAAAGCATTCTTGAAAAAATTATAGGTGTGACCAGTAGCAACTATTTCATTTTGTTGCCAATTAGTAAGGGTTCCCGGAAATGCATCGCCCTCTTCCCAAACAATGTTATCATTATTATATTCCCCTTCAAAAAGCGTACGGTCTATCGCATGTGCTATCCCCGTATATTGCTCTATTATTTTACCATCATGAGCATCTACGAAAATAAATTCTCTAACATCGGCATTATTTCTTATTTCCATTTTATAAACCAAATGATGCGCGCCACGATAGCCTTGGGTGATACCATCTTGAAATATATAGAGCTTGCTTTCGTATATAACTAAAGGAGCACCAGAAAAATTAATGTTTTGGTGGTGTACCGTTTCCAAAGCAATAGATGAAGCATGATATGAACTTACACTAGGTACAGCATTGATTTTAATACCCGGAATATAGTTTCCATTAATGGCAGTAAGTTTATCTTGAGCGTTGAAATGGAACATTAGTTTGCCATCAAAAACGGGCACACCTTCATGTACTTGAATTAAAACCACTTTCTTAAATCCATAGTTGTCGGTTTCGGTACTTTGGTGCATAAAAGACTGAGATAAATCTTCTAGACTATAAATGCCCTTATGGCTTTCTAAAAAGGACATTGATTTATCATAAAGGGTGTTTCCTGCTAGCTCCATAGGGTTTGCCTGTGGAAATTTAACAAATTGAGCAATTCCAGAATTATGGTTTAAGGTAATCACTGCATTGGTTTGCTCGCTTAATTCATCGATAGATGATTGAACATTTTGTGCAAATGAGAAATTCAAAGAAAGCAAAAAAGAAAACATAATTAAAAAGTTAACTTTTTTCATTTGGTTAGTTTTTTTCATAATGTTAGTATAATTGATTAATAGTAAATGGCTCGATGCCATTTTTTTTTAAATATCAAGATTTTGAAACCATAATTTTAATCACTATTAATAAAAATTATTACTTGATATTTTCTAGTACTGGGGAGAGTTGTACTTCAATGTATAAAAGGCATTTATTATAATAAAATTAAATACCTGCCTATAATAACCATCTAAATATAAGGTATTTACACCTAATTTTCAAAATAAAATATAATTTTTAAAAGGATAAATTCATCTTTAATACTTGATAATTCATTTATATTAATCCTTTTTCAAATGTCTTTTATTTGTTATAACTGTTTTGATTATCTTTAACCTATCAAAATTAAAAACGATGAAAAAATTTAGAAAAGTATTTTTTTGGATCTTTGGAAGCCTGGTAGGATTAATGTTATTAATGATGTTTGTAGTATGGCCCATCATGAAAACCAACACGAAAAAAATTAGTCCAGAGCAAAACATCACCTATACTCAGGGAGATTTAGAGCTCCATACATTTTATAGTAGTCCGGGTAAAAAAGGAAGAGTCATTTTTGGAGATTTGGTTCCCTATAATGAAGTCTGGAGAACCGGTGCTAATGAAGCTTCTACTTTTACAACCAATAAAGATTTAATAATCGATGGCAAAGAACTACCAAAAGGAACGTATACTTTATGGACGATTCCTGGTGAAAGTACTTGGCAAGTGATTTTTAATTCTGAAATGTATGGTTGGGGTGTAAAATTCACAGACCAGACTGCTTCCCGTGATCCAAATTACGATGTGGTTGTAGCTACAATTTCCCCTTCGAAAAGTTTAACGGTAACTGAAAATTTCACCATTTCATTTTCGGAAGCTGAAGAAGGCAGTTTAATGATTCTTGCTTGGGATACTATTGTAGTTCCTGTATTATTACAAGAAAAATAAATGACAAAAAAGAAAGGATTTATATCTGCTTTACATGAAAAAGAAGGGGTGCCACAACCTAAAACTTTAAGCAATACCGTTGCGAATCAACTTAAGAAAAGCAGAAAAAAAACTCCATCTACCAAAGAATTAATTCAAGGTATTTTACAAAAGGACATACCTGCTTTAAGTAGAGCGATTACAGTAATAGAAAGTACTGCTCCAAAACATCAAAAGCAAGCTAAAGAAGTTATAGAGGCTTGTTTGCCACACGCGAATAAGTCAATTCGCATAGGAATTACTGGAGTCCCTGGAGTAGGTAAGAGTTCTTTTATTGAGCAATTTGGAAAACTTTTAGTTCAGAAAAAGCATCAGGTTGCGGTCTTAGCAGTAGACCCCAGTAGTACCATTAGTGGCGGCAGTATCCTTGGAGATAAAACACGTATGGAAGATTTGGTGAATGAACCCAATGCTTTTATTAGACCTTCAGCTTCTGGAGATTCCCTAGGTGGGGTAGCTAGAAAGACCCGAGAATCCATTATTTTATGTGAAGCAGCAGGTTACGATATCATATTAATTGAAACCGTAGGAGTAGGGCAAAGTGAAACTGCGGTACATTCAATGTGCGATTTCTTTTTATTATTGAAATTAGCAGGAGCGGGAGACGAACTACAAGGAATTAAACGCGGCATTATGGAAATGGCAGATGGAATTGCAATAAATAAAGCCGATGGAGAAAATGTAAAAGCAGCCAAACTTGCAAGGGTTGAATTTAATCGAGCCCTTCACCTCTACCCTATTAAAGAAAATAATTGGTCACCAAAAACCTTAGTCTGTAGTGCCTTAAAAAATGAAGGGATATTGGAGCTTTGGGAAATGATTTCAGAATATATATCGCTGACCCAAGAAAATGGATACTTTGAACAAAAAAGAAAGGAACAAAATAAATTTTGGTTATTACAAACTATTGAAAGCTCTTTAAAAAGTGATTTTTATAATGATCCAAATTTAAATTTTGAGCTTAAAAAACAATTAGAATTATTAAACGAAAACAAAACAACTCCTTTTGAAGCTGCAGAATTTTTACTTCATAAAAATAAATCCATTTGACTAAAAATAACATCTTTTTTAATGTTCTTTCTTAAAATTCAAAGTTTCTAAAAAAAGAAGGTACATTTGTAAATATAAGTATCCTATTTATGCCACAATTTACCATTATAGTCCCTGTTTATAATGAAGAAGATAACCTTATAAGAGTAGAAAAAGAATTGCTTGCATTTATAGAAATTGCAATTAAGAAAACTGCAATTTTATTTGTAAATGACGGGTCAACTGATAATAGCCAACAGCTTATTAATACTATTTGCAAAAGAAATAGTGATTTCCATTTTTTAAGTTTTAAAGAAAATAAAGGACTAAGTGCTGCTATAAAAGCAGGATTTGAACATATAGAAACACCACTAATAGGATATATTGATTCTGATTTACAAACTACACCAAAGGATTTTAATTTATTATTGGATAAAATTGGAGACTATGATTTGGTAACTGGTGTTCGTTCTAACAGAAAGGATTCTTTTGTGAAAAATATGTCTTCTACAATTGCAAATAAAATACGTCGTGCTTTTACACACGACGGCATGGATGACACTGGATGCCCTCTTAAAGTAATTAAAACCGACTTTGCTAAAAGGATTCCTATGTTTAAAGGTTTACATCGATTTTTACCAGCTATGATTTTACTCCAAAATGGGAAGGTATTACAGGTTCCAATTCAACATTTTCCAAGAATTGCTGGAACCGCTAAATTTGGACTTTGGAATCGATTATTAGGCCCACTTATGGATTGTTTTGCCTATTTATGGATGAAGAAAAAATATATTAATTATGAAGTGAAAGATAAAGGATGAAAGACTGGCTTGTATATAGTATTGGTTTTTTGGCTCAAATTCTATTTTCTGGAAGGCTTTTAATTCAATGGATTGTTTCAGAAAAAAACAAGCGGGTAATTACCCCTTCTATTTTTTGGAAATTAAGTTTATTAGCTTCATTCTTACTTTTTGTATATGGATACCTTAGAGATGATTTCGCTATCATGCTAGGGCAAACCTTAACTTATTTTATTTACATTAGAAATCTACAATTACAAGGTGAATGGATAAAATCACCCAAATGGTTTCGTCTATTTTTAATGATATTTCCTGTTTTAATAGTAGTCTATGCCTATAATAATGGAGAATATGACGTTCAAAAATTATTAAATAATGAAGAAATTCCTCTATGGTTAATGATACTGGGAATAATTTCTCAAATATTATTTACTTTTCGTTTTATTTTTCAATGGATTTATTCTGAGAAAACAAAAACTTCTCAGCTACCCATAGGATTTTGGCGCTTAAGTATTTTTGGAGCTTCATTAATATTAACGTATGCTATTTTTAGAGAAGATCCTGTGCTTTTAATAGGTCATGGAGCTGGGTTAATTATTTATATTAGAAATATAATAATTTGGAAAAAACAAAAGGTTAATGTCGATTAAATACAATTATACATTCTGGATTATTCTTATATGCTTTTCAATATTTTTTGTGAATCTTGATGCTATTATGGTTAATATCATGGAAGCTCGAAATTTCATAACTGCTAGAGAAATAGTAAATAGTGGCAATTGGATTTTAACCACATTAAATGGAGAACCTCGTTATGAAAAGCCTCCACTACCTACATGGTTAACTGCTATTTCGGCAATACTTTTTGGGTTTGATAATTTAGTAGCTTTAAGGATACCTGCAGCTTTAATCTCTACGTTATTAGTTGTTTATTTTTATAAATTAGGGGAAGTTTTTACTAATAATCGAAAGTATTCTTTTGTTAGTTCATTAATTTTAACAACTTCATTCTTTATCATATTTTCGGGACGTAATGGGCAATGGGATATTTTCACTCATGGTTTTATGATAGTTTCTATTTACCAATTATTTTTATTTTTCTCCTCTGAAAATAAAAAGTATCAAAGAGCAATTATTGCTGCTTTATTTTTTGGACTCTCATTTATGAGTAAAGGGCCCGTTTCATTATATGCTTTGTTCTTGCCCTTTATAATATCCTATGGATTTACATATAAGTTCAAAGAAATAAAACAACGAATTGTTCCTCTTATATTATTTTTAATTATTGGATTTGTAGTTTCTGGTTGGTGGTATATATATACTTATTATATTGATCCAATAACTGTTACTGAGATAACATCAAAAGAAACAAATAATTGGACTAGTTATGAAATAAAGCCTTTTTATTATTATTGGGGATTTTTCACACAAAGTGGTGTTTGGTCTATTATGGCCTTAATTGGTTTATTATATCCATATTTAAAAAATAAAGTCTCCAATAAAAAGGGCTATCTATTTACTTTCTTATGGACCATCATATCCTTAGTATTACTTTCTATTATTCCTGAAAAAAAATCAAGATATGTGTTACCAGTGCTAATTCCATTAGCCTTTAATACAGGTTTTTATTTAGAATATTTAATTACTCAATTTTCAATACTAAAAAATAAAAAAGAAACCCTTCCGGTATATTTTAACTTTGGATTAATTGGTACTATTGGTCTTTTATTTCCAATAGGGGGATATTTCTATTTAAAAGATATGTTATCTGGAGATTGGATTTGGTTTATACTATTATCTATCTGCACAGTTTTTATTAGCATTTTAATATTTAAATTCCTTTTGAAAAAAAACTTATTAATGGTTTTTTATTTAACCATAGCATTTGTTATTTCTATTATATTTTTCGGCTTACCTATAGTTAATGAACTTACTGTAAACCCTGATTTTTATAGGGTATCTAATTTAATTTCTTGGGAAACCAATACCAATAATAAAACCTATGAGTTTAGTGAATTAACTCCAGAATTAGTTTGGGATTATGGTAAACCAATGAAGATATTATTGAATGACAATGAAGTTAATTTTCCATTAGAAAATAGTTTTGGTGTGTTAATTCAGGATAACCAAAAACAACGTTTTTTTGAAGTTTTTAAAGATTATTCATTAAAAAGAATAAGGCGATTCGATATGAACCCCCGAGAAAAAGGAGGTAGTCAATATCGTTCTAGGCTTTGTCGAGATTTATATTTAGTAAGTAAATAGGTGTAAATTCCTAATTAGCTGCAAATTTTCTATTCAAGATTAATTGTAATCTAAAGAAAACCCATCCAATAATACTTCCAAAAAACATTCCTGTTAAGACATCTAAAGGGTAATGAACTCCAACATAAATTCGACTATAGCCAACAATAAAAGCCCAAAGCAATAAAATAAAAGGTAAGTAATAATACTTATTTTTAATTAACAAGCCCATAAATACAGCTGTTGCCATTGAATTTATAGCATGTCCAGAGAAATAACCATACCTACCACATCTTTCCACTACAAATCTCATGATTTCTTGAAGTGATTCTTCTCTGCAAGGACGAGGTCGCTGAAGCCCATGTTTAAACAAATTAGCTAATTGATCGGCAGTGGTAATCATCAAGGCTGCGCAAACCATAATAACTAGCATCCCTTTTATTCCATAACTCTTATAAACTAAGAATAATAAAAAGGCATACAAGGGGATAAAAGTTAGTTTATTGGTAATTAATCTCCAAAGATTATCCCAAGGATCTGACCCCAAATTATTTAGGAATAGAAAAAGGTCAGTGTCAAATTTTAATAATTCCTCAATCATTGTTATATCGTGCAACTTCTCTATCATAGAATTCTGTTGCTTCTTTTATATAATTTTCGGTTTCAGACTCTAATTCTTTTTGATCATGACTATCAAACTCCTCTAACCACTCTACTTCATCATTTTCTAAGTTAATAACAAAGAGAGGAAATTCAGTATGAATGACAAAAATTGCAGTTGGATAATCGGTGTTATCACCAAGAATATATTTTGGAATCTCCATTTTATTTATTTGTTTTTTATTTCATTTAATAGAACAAATCTACAAATTAAATATTGAGCAATAACATAAGTACTTATAATCAAAAGAGGATAAATAGGTTGCTTTTTATAAAACATATTTAGTGCCAACACTGAATCTGATATTATAAAAATCAATACACCAAATACTAATATTAAATGGGTTTTAGTTTTATTTTGCAGAAAAAGAATCAGGGTACTTAT
Source organism: uncultured Flavobacteriales bacterium (assembly GCA_913063255.1). Lineage (GTDB taxonomy): Bacteria > Bacteroidota > Bacteroidia > Flavobacteriales > Flavobacteriaceae > Marifrigoribacter. The sequence continues at coordinate 12,683 of CAJXYJ010000078.1, forward strand.
CCCTAAAACAGTAATAGTAATTGCGTAAACAATTACTGGAATTTTCATATCTCCAAGACCCGAATATAAAATAATAAGTAAGGAGGTGAAAATTAACAAATATGGAATACTTGCTAGTAGAACTTGAGACAATTTTGTGCTTTTTAATAATTTTACAACCATAATGATGTAAAAAACATGTGCAATAAGAAAAAACAAAAGTCCCAATATAAAATACAATTCTCCAGTCCCCAAAAGCAATACATCTCCTAAAAAGCTGAAAAATAATCCAACAACGAATAATTTATTTACCGTTTTGGTATTTACAATATAATACCAAAAAAGTGTAATCATTAAAAATGGCTTAGCCATAAAAATGATAGTAGTATGTTCTAAATAGATTCCTATTAAATCTAATATACAGACTATTATAAATAGCGATAATGGAATCTTTTTATCCAATTTTTATAAGTTTTAATTATGAATTCAACTCATTTTGAGCAATTAGTTTTTTTGAAAGATAATTAAACCGAATAAAAAGCATTATCCCAGAAGAGGTAAGTCCAGCCAATAATCCAATCCAAA
>CAJXYJ010000079.1 GCA_913063255.1 uncultured Flavobacteriales bacterium
GGCAAACACCTAACGGCTGGGATTGTAGATGAACATTCACATATTGCAATATTGGCTGGTAATGAAGCTGGACAACATTCCTCTGCAGAAGTTACCATAGAAGATGTACTAGATCCTGAAGATATTAACCTTTACAGAAATTTAGCCGGTGGAGTAACCACCATTCAATTATTACACGGTTCTGCTAATCCTATTGGGGGTCAATCGGCAATAATCAAACCCAGATGGGGTTCGGATGCTGAAGGCCTTTTGTATAAAGATGCTCCTAAGTTTATCAAATTTGCCCTAGGAGAAAATGTAAAACAATCCAACTGGCAAAGCTTTAGTCGATTTCCACAAACTCGTATGGGTGTAGAACAATTGTATGTAAATTATTTTACTCGCGCTCAGGAATACGATACAAAAAAGAAAAATGGTAGTGCATATCGATACGATGAAGAAATGGAAGTATTGGCAGAAATATTAAATGGAGAACGATTTATTACCTGCCATTCTTATGTACAAAGTGAGATTAATATGCTGATGAAAGTTGCAGAACGGTTCAATTTTAGAATCAATACGTTTACGCATATTTTAGAAGGATATAAGGTTGCAGATAAAATGAAAGAACACGGTGTTGGTGCCTCTACTTTTAGTGATTGGTGGGCTTATAAATACGAAGTAAACGATGCTATCCCTTATAATGCTGCTATAATGAGTAGTGTTGGAGTAACAGTAGCTATAAACAGTGATGATGCCGAAATGTCTAGAAGATTAAATCAAGAAGCTGCAAAATCTGTGAAATATGGAGGAATGACCGAAGAGGAAGCTTGGAAAATGGTTACCATAAACCCTGCAAAATTGCTACATCTTGATGGGGATATAGGAAGTATAAAAGAAGGAAAAAGTGCTGATGTCGTATTATGGAGTGACCATCCCCTTTCTGTATATGCTAAAGCCGAGAAAACTTTAATTGAAGGAGCTGTTTATTTTGATATTGAAAAAGACAAGCTGAAACGCGAAACGGTTAAACAGGAGAAAAACAAACTCATACAGATGATGCTGCTTGCTAAAGACGGAGGAGAAAAAACGAGAACTCCCGTAAAGAAAGATAAAATAAAAATGACTTGTGAAACGATAAACTAAAATGCTGTTGGCTGTTGGCTGTAGGCTGTAGACAAAAAATTAATAAGTATTCGTTAACTAGGAAAATTATAAAATTATGAAATCAATAAAAAATATATTAACCATATTTACACTAAGTATCAGTGTATTGGTAAACGCACAACAAACCCCTGCTCCTATTCAGAAAGAAATCGTTACCATACATGGTGCTACTGCCCATATTGGTAATGGAAGTATTATTGAAAATAGTATCATCACTTTCGAAAACGGAAAATTAGTTGCTGTGGCAGATGCAAAAACTTCAAAAATTGCTTTAAGAGGGAATATTATCGATGCTACTGGCAAACATGTATATCCAGGATTTATAGCTCCTAACACCACTCTAGGGCTGGTTGAAATTGATGCTGTTCGTCAAACAAGAGATCAAGATGAATTGGGAGATATGATTCCGAATGTGAGGAGTTTAATTGCCTATAATGCAGAAAGTAAAGTGACAGAATCTTTACGTCCCAATGGTATATTATTGGCACAAATTACTCCTAGAGGCGGCACTATTTCAGGTACCTCATCTATCGTTCAATTGGATGCTTGGAACTGGGAGGATGCAGCAGTAAAAATAGATGATGGCATCATGTTACATTGGCCTAGTACTTATAAAAGAGGCCGTTGGTGGCTTGGAGAACCTAGAGGTTACCATCCCAATGAAAAGTACACAGACAAGGTGAATGAAATCAAAGATTTTATAGCAAATAGTAATGCTTATGGTAAGTCTTCTGCAGAAAAAACGAATGAAGCTTTTAAAGCAATGCAAGGTCTATTTACTGGAAAACAAAAGATGTATGTGTATGCAAATGGGGAAAAAGAAATTATCGATGCTGTGTCTACATTAAAAGAAAAGGATATCCACCAAATAGTGATCGTTGGAGGTTATGACGCTTATAAAGTAAGTGATTTTCTTAAAAGCAATCAGGTTTCTGTTTTATTACAACGAGTTCATACAATGCCTAATAACGATGATGAAGATTATGATTTAACCTATAAGCTAGCTAATTTATTGGTAAAGGACGGGGTCTTAGTTGCTTTGCAATCCAGTGGACAAATGGAAGGAATGAATACTAGAAACCTCCCTTTTTATGCAGGACAATTGGTTGGACAAGGAATGGATAAGGAAATGGCATTACAATTAATCACCAATAACACTGCTAAGATTTTAGGAATAGACCATCAATATGGAACCTTAGAGGTTGGTAAAAGTGCGACCTTATTTATTTCTGAAGGAGATGCCTTAGATATGCGCACCAATATTTTAACAAAAGCATTTATAGATGGTAGAGATATATCTCTAGAATCACATCAAACCGAGCTTTGGAAACGCTATAGCAATAAGTATAGTGAAGAAGAATAATTTTTCAATAACTTTACATTAGCATTTTTATAAACGTTTAAGTTAATAAGCACTTGAAAAACAAAACCATACATATTCTTCTAATTTCATTTTTTTTTATGGGTAATCATGTATTTGCCCAACGTAATTATAAATTTGAAAATTTTGGGAATAGATCCATTCTTTTAAATGGTAATGTAACCGGAAGTGTGGACGATTTAGGAGCTACTTATTATAACCCTGCAAGGTTAGCACTTGTAGAAGATCCTGTGTTTTCAATTAATGCTAAAATTTACCAACTCACCAATTTAAAAATTGATAACATTACCATAGACGGTAAGGATATTTCGAGTTCAGAGTTTGACGGAATACCAAGTATGGTTGCGGGTACTTTTAAATTAAAATTTCTGGAAGGCCATCAGTTTGCCTATTCTTTGTTTTCTAGAAATAGATCCAATCTATCTATAAATTACAATACAAGTTTAATTATTGGCGATGATGAAGATGACCCAATACCCTATAATTATATTGGCAGCACCTATATTAATAATGATTTAAGAGAGTATTGGTATGGCGTTTCTTGGGCAAAATCTATGTCTTCCAACTTTAGTATTGGGGCTTCCCTATTTTTTTCAACCTATAGATACAAAGGAGGACTAAACCAACAATACAATAGCATAGATGAAAATGAACAGGTTTCCACCTATAGTTATAACACTTCATTTCAACAAAAATCAAATGGTTTTTTCGCAAAAATTGGAGCCGCTTGGGTATTGCCAAAAGTAGAATTAGGAGTCAATATCGACATCCCATATATTGAGATTAAAGGAGATGGTAGATATAGGTTTGAAGAATACCTTTCTAGTTTAGAAACGGATGATATTTTTACTTTTAATGATTTTAGGGATTTAGATTCTAAAAGAAAATATCCTTTAGGAATAGCAATTGGTGCAGGTATTCCTATTAAAAAACACAAATTACATCTAAGCACGAGTTGGAATGCAAGCATAAACGAATATTCAAAAATAGATATTCCAGAATTGGAAAGTGAAACGGAAGAAGAATTAGCAGCCATTTATTTTAATGAAGAATTAAAATCTATTATAAATTTTGGTTTTGGAGCAGAAATATTTATCACAGAAAAATTAAATGCCTATGGTAGTTTTTCGACTGACTTCTCCCCTTTTGAAACTACAGCTTCCATATTAGATGCTGCTAATCAATCGGGGGAAGAAATTGATTTTGAGACTAATTATGCGCATTATGGTGCTGGAATAAATGTTACCCATAAATGGGCAAACTTCATCTTAGGAACCGTTTATTCTCGAGGAAACTCTGGTTTTGCAAAACCGGCCTCCTTACCAGGAAGTATTGAAAATTTAGAAGATGAAACCTCTAAAATTGTTCTAAATAGATGGCGTTTCTTGATAGGTATCGAGGTGTTATTTTTAGACAAGGCGATGAGTAAACATGGGATCGATAAAAAGCTTATTATTCAATAATTACTGTAAATATTAAGTATTTAAAGTGCACTAAAATTATTAGCTAAAGTTTTTACCCAAGAACAATCTTGAAAATTATGGTTTAAAAAAGAGCTCTATTGTTTCACAATCTTTTTTACAACAGTTCCCTCTTCTGTAGAAATTTTAATAAAATAAACTCCTGTATTCATATTTGAAAGATCAAGGCTTATCACTCCATTAATGGGGGTTTTATTTTCTTCTAACAATACTTTCCCTTGTAGGTTATAAACCTTCAGTTCAACAGTTTCGGTTAACTGATTAGATTGTAAATTGATGATTCCTGAAGTTGGATTTGGGAAAAGTTTTAAGTGATTGTAAAAATCATCTCCCACACCTAAATTTGGATCTAATACCAATTCAAAATTAGTTATAGAAAAACAAAAGTTCTCGCCATTCATTCTAACATAAATAGTTTGAGGATTAGATATGTTGGTATATTCAGATGGATTTTCAATTACATCTGTATTCTCATAAGCATCTTGTGGTGTTTCATAAAAAGTAACCTCCACATCGGTTTGTCCATTAAGGATTTCAGGGGTTTTAGAAGTCAAATCAAAAACTTCAATACCATCGTTGTTTTCATCCAAAACTACTAGATCGGTTACCTCTACAACATCTGGGCCTAGGTTTACGATTAGCTCTAGTTCTACAATAGCAAAACAACCTGTGTTTACATCTTCAACTCTAGCAAATACAATTTGATAAAATGGAACTTCATTTACATAAGGACTTGTCAAAAAATTAATATAAAGTTCTGCATCCAAAAAAGTAAAATGATAGCTGATATTCACATTGCTATTTCCTCCAGCAATTTCAGAATCTTTATCTGATAAGGTAAATTCCGCATAACCATCATTATTATTTTCATCACAAACTATTAAGGGTGTTGGTTCTACTGGTTCTGGTGAATTGTGAACTAATAAATCAAAATTAGTGGTATCAAAATCACCATTTGAAATGCTTTCTACACGTGCATATATGGTTTGAGGGTTTGATGAATTAATATAATTGGCAATATTTACAATAAAATTAGTGCCATTTGTTGCGTCTGCTAATGATTCATAAAATGTTACTAGGAAATCTCCTTGTGATTGACCATTTAATATTTCAGGGACAGTATAAGTTAAATTAAAGACTGCAAAACCATCATTATCGTCATCACATTGAGTTAAATCTTCGGGCTGATAAGCAATCACTCCTCCATTAATAGTCACATCAGGATCTAAAAAGTCAGGAATATCATTATTATTTAGATCATCATCTAATGGAGTGCCATTATTATTATAGTCTTCAAAAACCGATAAAATTCCATCTCCGTCGTCGTCATTGTCTATATAATTTTCTATTCCATCTGCATCGGTATCGATAAATATATATTGTTGCCCAAAACCTGCCCCTATCCCTGTAGTTTCGGTTATGGTATCTACATTATCATTATCATCATCTGGATCTAAATAATTAGGAATACCATCATTGTCGGTATCGTCATTTCCTGGATAACCATCTCCATTTAAATCTTCGTCCATGGTTGAAACACCATCATTATCATTATCTAAACAAGGAATCACCTCTAGTGATACATCCGAAGTTGCATAAAGTCCTTCAGCATTTTCTACCCTTGCATATACTTCTTGTGGGTTGATTAAGTTTATGTAGGGAGAAGCTAAGGGATTTACATTAGCATTGGCATCTAAAAAAGTTTCATGAAAAGTTACGGTCACATTACTTTGATTGCCTGAAACATCCCCTTCAATTAAAGAAAAATCAAAAGCTTCAAATCCGCCATTTCCTTCATCACAAACAGAAAATGTAAATGGATAAGCTTCTACTGTATCTCCATCATAAAAACTAAATCGCCAAGCTTCATTATAAGCCTCCCAAGGAGAATCACTGGTATTTCTATTGGGTGCGGCAATACCCTCTGTTCCATCTATATTTTGAATTCCTAATACTGCATTCCCATCGTTCCATGTAGGGCAAATTGGTTTGTCCTTTACATACACCTCAATAGTATTGGTGGTTTCGTATAAAACTATTTGAACCGTTGATCTGATTTCATTACAACCATAATGTGGAACTTGGTAAAAATTTACCACAAACCTTCTATTAGGTGCTGTACCATATTGTGCATAATTAATTTCTTCATCTGAACTTACCGATGGATCCATGTCATGATATACCCCAAAAATGGAGTTTTTAATTTCCATATTAATACTTGGAATATCTTCATCAAATTGCCAAGGACAAACCGTACCAGCATAAAAGGTATCAAAATTTATAACTCCATTCATTCCAACTACAACATTACTATATGTAATTCCATAAAAATCAAAGTCAAACCCTAGGGGTATTATACCTGTATAAACGTCATCCATATTTACATTAGCATTCATCAAAATATAAGAATGTGGAGGATTGAAGCCAATACTTTCTACCACATAGTCTTGTGCATTGATCCATAGAAAATTTAATAGAAATACCAGTAGGAGTAATTTTACTTTCATAATTTTAATTTTAGTTAGTACACAAACTTACTGTAATTATTAAGCAATCTATCTATTGTATATGTCGTAATTCATAAATTAAGACTACTATTTTAAGTTTTATTACTAAGGTTACTATTAAGATTACTTTGAATTTTACAAATACCTATATTTGCACTATGCTAAAAACGATATCAAGCCTTCAAAACCCTTTAATAAAACAAGTATTACTGCTTCAAGAAAAATCTCGTGAACGTAAAAAAACAGGCTTATTTGTTATAGAAGGACAACGTGAAATTGAACTCGCTTTAAAAGGAAATTTTACTATAAAAACCCTTTTATTCTGTCCTGAAATTGTTTCGGAAGAAAAAGCACAAGACTTGAAAACTGATAGCAATACAGAACATATAGAAATCAGTCTTGAAGTTTTTAAAAAATTAGCTTACCGAAATTCTACCGAAGGAGTGATTGCAGTTGCCAAAGTAAAAGATTTGGCTTTAAACCATCTAAATCTAGAAACTGAAAACCCTTTAATTCTTGTAGCAGAAGCTCCAGAAAAGCCTGGAAATATTGGCGCAATATTAAGAACTGCTGATGCCGCTAACTTAGATGCTGTGATTATTGCCAATCCAAAAACGGATATTTTTAACCCTAATATTATACGAAGCAGTGTTGGCTGTGTTTTTACCAATACGATTGCTACAGGAAGTACTACCGAAATTATAGCCTTTTTAAAAGAAAACAATATTGCTATTTACAGCGCTATTTTACAAGAATCTGTTCCTTATAATTCCTGTAATTATAGTGAAAGTACTGCAATTGTAGTTGGAACTGAAGCCACAGGTCTTTCTCAAGAATGGCGATTAGAAAGTAAGCAAAACATAAGTATCCCTATGCAAGGAGAAATAGATTCTATGAATGTTTCAGTAGCTGCAGGAATCCTTATATTTGAAGCCAAAAGACAAAGAGGTTTTTAAAAAACCTCAAATCCCAAACCTATAAATTTCAAATAACAACATTTGGAATTTGAAATTTAATTATTGGAATTTATTATATGACCGCCACTACCCTTTTTTATATCATTATTGGATTATTAGTCCTAAACTTTATTGTAGATAAAATATTAGATTCTTTAAATGCCAAGCATTATAACGACCCTATTCCAGAGGAATTAAACGATGTTTATAATAAGGAAGAATACGAAAAATCACAAGAATACAAAAAAGAGAATAATCGTTTTAGTTCGATAACTACCTTAGTATCCTTTATTGCTACTTTGGCTTTTTTCTTTTTTGATGGCTTTGCTATTGTGGACGAGTGGGCTAGAACTTTCTCTAACAATAATATTCTTATCGCTTTACTCTTTTTTGGTGTAATTATGTTTGCAAGTGATATTTTAGGAACGCCCTTTAGCTATTACCACACTTTTGTAATCGAAGAAAAATACGGTTTTAATAAAACAACTAAAAAAACATTTATTCTAGACAAGGTTAAAGGATGGCTTATGTTGGCGATTGTTGGAGGATTATTGCTATCCATAATTATATGGTTTTACGAAGCAACAGGAGCCAATTTTTGGCTGTATGCTTGGGGGATTATAGCCGCGTTTACTTTTTTCATGAATATGTTCTATGCCCGTTTAATTGTTCCATTGTTCAATAAACAGACTCCATTAGAAGAAGGATCTCTAAGATCTAAAATTGAAACCTATGCTACTAAAGTTGGCTTTAAATTAGATAATATTTTTGTTATTGATGGCTCTAAAAGAAGTACCAAAGCCAATGCCTACTTTTCAGGTTTTGGAAGCGAAAAAAGAGTCACTTTATACGATACTTTAATTAACGATTTAGAAGAAGATGAAATAGTAGCAGTATTAGCTCATGAAGTGGGGCATTATAAAAAGAAACACATCGTTTTTAACCTAATAACTTCCATAGGTCTTACAGGGTTTACACTTTGGTTACTTTCTCTCTTTGTAGGAAACCCCATGCTTTCTGAAGCTTTAAACGTAGCACAACCATCATTTCATATTGGTTTAATTGCATTTGGAGTTTTGTATAGTCCTATTTCAGAAATCACTGGTTTAATCATGAATTATTTTTCTAGAAAATTTGAATACCAAGCCGATGATTATGCTAAAAATACTTTTGAAGCAAAACCTTTAATTTCTGGATTAAAAAAACTATCCAAGAATAGTTTGAGTAATCTTACTCCACATCCAAGTTATGTGGTAGCTCATTATTCTCATCCTACTCTTTTACAGCGTTATAATAATTTGAAAAAATAAAATACCAAAAAATTAAAAAGAGGCATTAATTTCGAAATAATATCTTATTAATTTTTCTTGTTTTTAACAATCATTATTGTATTTTTAATTTATGACAGAAGAGGCATTAGTAAAAGAAAATAAGGAAATTACCAAGCAATATAAAAAACTGCTAAAGATTAGTTATCGAAGTTTAACGAAGGAAGATAAAAAACTAATCCGATCTGCTTTTGATCTTGCTGTAGATGCGCATAAAGACCAACGAAGAAAATCTGGAGAAGCCTATATATTTCATCCCATAGCTGTTGCAAAAATAGTTGCTTCAGAAATTGGTTTAGATGCTACTTCTATTGCTGCTGCACTTCTACACGATGTTGTTGAAGATACGAATATTACCATCGTAGATATAGAGCAAATGTTTGGAGAAGCAGTAGCTCGCATTGTAGATGGATTAACTAAGATATCCAACCTTTCTTCAGATAAAGATATATCATTACAAGCCGAAAATTTTCGGAAGATGTTACTTACACTTAATGAAGATGTTAGGGTAATCATCATAAAAATTGCAGATCGTTTACACAATATGCAAACCATGGATTCAATGCCTGCTCACAAACAGGTTAAAATCGCTTCAGAAACCTTATTTATTTATGCTCCTCTTGCACACCGTATTGGGATGTATAATATAAAAACCGAGTTGGAAGATTTAGGTTTAAAATATACAGAACCTGAAGTATATAGGGATATTTTAGATAAAATAAAAGATAGTAAAGAAGAACAAGATGATTATATAAATTCGTTTACGAAAATTATCAAAACTTCTTTAGATAATGAAAACCTTGACTATGATATAAAAGGAAGACCAAAATCCATTTTTTCGATTCGAAGAAAAATGATGGTTCAAAATGTCTCCTTCGATGAGGTATACGATAAGTTTGCAGTTCGTATTATTTATAAAGGAAATAATGAAAATGAAAAGTTTCTTGCTTGGAAAATTTATTCGATAGTAACCGATCATTTTAGACCTAACCCTACCCGATTAAGAGATTGGATTTCCTCTCCTAAATCTACAGGTTACGAAGCATTACATATAACGGTAATGGGGCCAAAAGGCAGATGGGTAGAAGTACAGGTTCGTAGTGAACGAATGAATGAAATTGCTGAAAAAGGATTTGCAGCACATTATAAATATAAAAACAAAGAAAAAGGCGATATAGAATTAGACGATTGGCTTAATAAGCTACAAGATACTCTAGGAAGTTCAGATATAAATGCGGTAGATTTTGTGGAAGAATTTAAACTCAATCTTTATGCGAAAGAAATATTTGTTTTCTCTCCTATGGGAGATTTATACTCTCTCCCAAAAGGATCCACAGCTTTAGATTTTGCGTTTACTGTTCATACTCAAATAGGAATGCATACTCGAGGAACAAGAGTAAACGGCAAATTAGTTCCATTAAGCCATCAACTTAAAAGTGGAGATCAAGTAGAGATTATTACTTCAGAAAAGGCAAAACCAAATGCAAACTGGTTAGATTACGCTACCACCGGACGGGCCCGTTCAAAAATAAAAACTTCATTAAATGAAGAAAAGAAGCAAATAGCCAATGATGGAAAAATAATATTAGGTCGAAAACTTAAGTCCCTAAAAATATCTTTTGATGAAAAAACCATTAATCAACTGGTTATCTATTTTAAGATTAAAACAAGTCTGGATTTGTTTTATAGGGTTGGTGCTGGAATTATTGACAATAAAAAATTAAAAGAATTTTCTAACTCTAGAAATAATGCCATTGTTAGTTTTTTTAAAAATCGCCTTAAAAGACCTAATACACTTGAAGATGTAAATAAGGATATATTAACTGCAAAATATGACCAGCTTGTTTTTGGAAAAGAAGAGGACAAACTCGATTATACACTTTCACCATGTTGTAATCCAATACCAGGAGATAAAGTATTTGGGTTTATAACCGTCTCTGAAGGAATTAAAATTCATAAAAACAATTGTCCAAACGCATTACAATTACAAAGCAATTTTAGTTATCGAATTATAAAGGCAAAATGGATAGACTCTACACAAAGTGACTTTAAAGCGGAGTTAATCATATCTGGGATAGACACCATTGGTTTAGTAAATGAAGTAACAAAAATTATTTCTAGCAATCACAATATTAACATGATAAGTGTTCATTTTGAAAGCAATGATGGGGTGTTTAATGGGAAGGTTATTGTAGTTGTAAAAAACATTTCTATTCTTAATAACTTGATAAAAAATATTAAAAAAATAAATGGTATCGATAAAGTTACCAGATTATAAATGAGTATTTTTGTATCCAAATGAATTCGAAAATAAATTCAAAAAATCAAGAAATTGTTAAAAAGGTATTTACTGTCTTTTTAGAAGAAAACGGGCATCGTAAAACTCCAGAACGATATGCTATCCTTCAAGAAGTATACAATCAAGAGGATCATTTCGATATAGAGTCTTTGTATATTAATATGAAGAATAAAAATTATCGAGTAAGTCGTGCAACATTATATAATACCATAGAATTATTACTAGAATGTAATTTGGTAAGGAAGCATCAATTTGGTCAAAATCAAGCACATTACGAGAAAAGTTTTTTCGATAAACAACATGATCATGTAATTCTATCTGATGGAGAAGTAATTGAGTTTTGTGACCCCAGAATAGAAAACATTAAAAAAACAATAGAAGAGGTTTTTAATATTGAAATAATAAATCATTCACTTTATTTCTACGGAAATAAAAAATAAACTTGATCCCAATATTTATTGGGACTGATTAAAGCTAACAATTTATGGCAGTTGACTTACTACTTGGATTACAATGGGGAGATGAAGGAAAAGGTAAAATCGTAGATGTACTCACAAAAGATTATAATATTATAGCCCGTTTTCAAGGAGGTCCGAATGCAGGGCACACCTTAGAATTTGACGGCATTAAGCATGTTTTAAGAACCATACCTTCAGGTATTTTTCATGATGAATCTGTAAATGTAATTGGAAACGGTGTTGTAATCGATCCTGTTGTTTTTGTAAAAGAATTGGAAGGACTTGACCCTTATAATGTTGATTATGTTTCAAAATTAATTATTTCAAGAAAAGCACATTTAATTTTACCAACACATCGTTTATTAGATGCTGCTTCTGAAGCTTCTAAAGGAAAAGCGAAAATTGGATCTACATTAAAAGGTATTGGTCCAACTTATATGGACAAAACCGGTAGAAATGGTCTTCGTATAGGGGATCTAGAATTAGAAACATTTAAACAAAAATATAGAGCCTTAGCCGACAAACATGTCGCTTTAATTGATTTCTATGATGTAGATATACAATATGATTTAGATGAAATGGAAATTGAATTTTTTGAGTCCATCGAAAAATTAAAAGAACTTACATTTATTGATAGCGAAGAATATTTACATCAAGCTATGAAGTCTGGTAAGACTATTCTAGCGGAAGGAGCTCAAGGATCCTTATTAGATATTGATTTTGGAACCTATCCATTTGTAACTTCTTCTAATACAACAGCCGCTGGTGCTTGTACAGGATTAGGAGTAGCTCCAAATAAAATTGGTGAAGTTTTTGGAATCTTTAAAGCCTATACAACTCGAGTAGGTTCTGGGCCATTCCCAACCGAATTATTTGATGAAGTAGGTGCAGAAATGGCAAAAGTAGGCCGTGAATTTGGAGCTGTTACTGGTAGAGGAAGACGTTGTGGTTGGTTAGATTTAGTAGCCTTAAAATACACTTGCGAAATAAATGGTGTTACACAATTAATGATGATGAAAAGTGATGTTTTAAGTGGTTTTGATAATCTTAAAGTATGTACTGCCTATAATTATAAAGGAGAAACCATCAAACATTTACCTTATAATATTGAGGAAGAAAACGTAACTCCAATCTATTCTACATTTAAATGTTGGAAAGAGGATTTAACTAAAATGTCGGATGCTAGTCAATTGCCAGTAGAGTTAAATGAATACATCGATTTTCTTGAAAAGGAATTAGAAATCCCTATTAAAATTGTTTCAGTAGGTCCAGATAG
>CAJXYJ010000080.1 GCA_913063255.1 uncultured Flavobacteriales bacterium
CCTGGAAATAAAGAAGGAAAAGGTGGTGTTTTTAATTTTGTGACCAAACGTGGAATTTGTCATAAAAATTCCAAAATCTCTTGGACGCAAGTAGAGACTGGATCTGCTGTTACATGGAAATACCCAAGCTGTATCTTAAAAGGAGACAATTCTATTGGGGAATTTTATTCCATCGCAGTTACCAATAATTTTCAACAAGCGGATACTGGTACTAAGATGATTCACCTAGGTAATAATACAAAGAGTACTATTATCTCAAAAGGGATTTCGGCAGGAAAATCACAAAACAGTTATCGTGGATTGGTTAAAATTGGATCTAGAGCTCATAATGCTCGTAACTTTTCACAATGTGATTCTTTATTAATGGGTAATGATTGTGGAGCACATACCTTCCCATATATTGAAGTTAAAAACAAATCGGCTCAAATAGAACATGAGGCGACTACCAGTAAAATTGGAGAAGACCAACTTTTTTACTGCAATCAACGTGGAATCGAAACCGAAAAAGCAATTGCTTTAATTGTGAATGGTTTTAGTAAAGAAGTATTAAATAAGCTTCCTATGGAATTTGCAGTAGAAGCTCAAAAATTATTAGAAATTAGCCTAGAAGGCTCTGTAGGATAAAACGTAACTAAATCAAAACCATAAATGAAAAAATTAATAGTAATACTTACTTTATCAATTGTACTTTTTTCTTGTAAAAATTCAGAAGAAAAGACAGCTGTAGAAAACCCTGAAGTTGAAGTTTCAGAAAAAAATAACGCAACCAAAGATGTTTTATACAAAGGAGATTTTATCTATATAGATGATGCTGCTGTATTAAAAGGAAATAATTTTATTTATGGGGTTACTTTAGATGATATGGCTACAGAATTGGCAAAACAAGTTAAGCCAGCTCAAGATACCGAATTTGACATGGTAGAGGTAGTAGTAAAAGGAACTATAAGTCCAAAACCAGAAGGACAAGAAGGATGGGATGAAATTATAACTATAAAAGAAATAGTTATGGTTAGTAGTACCCCGTCTAAAATTGATATAAAATTAGAAGACTCGAAAGAATAATTATGTTGCAAATTAAAGATTTACACGCAAGTGTAGAAGAAAAAGATATATTAAAAGGTATTAATCTAGATATAAAAGCTGGGGAAGTACACGCCATTATGGGGCCAAACGGATCTGGTAAAAGCACCCTTGCTTCCATTATTGCTGGAAAAGAAACTTTTGATATTACAAAGGGAGAAATAACTTTTAATAATGAAGATATTTCTGAACTTAGTCCAGAAGAACGAGCTCATAAAGGAGTGTTTTTATCATTTCAATATCCTGTTGAAATTCCTGGAGTTTCGGTAACCAATTTCATTAAAACTGCTATTAACGAAACACGAAAAGCTAAAGGCCTAGAAGACATGCCTGCTTCAGCAATGCTAAAGCTCATTAAACAAAAAGCAGATTTATTAGAAATTGATAGAAAGTTTTTATCTCGTTCTTTAAATGAAGGATTTTCTGGGGGTGAGAAAAAAAGAAATGAAATCTTTCAAATGGCGATGCTAGAACCTAAACTTGCCATATTAGATGAGACAGATTCTGGTTTGGATATTGATGCTTTAAAAATTGTAGCAAACGGAGTCAATAAATTACGAAGTAACGACAATGCTATTCTTGTAATTACGCATTACCAAAGACTGTTAGATCACATTATTCCAGACTTTGTCCATGTTCTAATCGATGGAAAAATTGTAAAATCTGGAACCAAAGAATTAGCTCACGAATTAGAAGAAAAAGGGTACGACTGGATTAAAGAGGAGTTAGTATAGGGTTTCAGGTTTGAAGTTTCAGTTTTCAGGCTAGATTGGAGTAAATTAATAGTTATGGCTACGGTAAAAGAATTTGAAGATTTAGAAATCTGGCAAGAAGCAAGAAGGCTTTCAAGAGAAATAATTGAAATTGTAAAAATCACAGACTTAAAAACAGATTATAAATTAAAAGATCAAATAAAAGGTTCATCAGGTTCTGTAATGGATAATATTGCGGAAGGGTTTGAGAGAAATGGAAACCTTGAATTTCGACAATTTTTGTCAATTTCAAAAGGTTCAGCAGGAGAAACTAGATCACAATTATATAGAGTATTTGACTCTGAATATATTTCAGAAGAAAAATTAAATAAAATGGTTATTGAATATAAAACACTCAGCAGACGAATTTCTAGCTTTATTTCTTATTTAAACAAAAAAGATTATAAAGGAACTAAATTTAAATAACCAAAAACTTTAAACAACAAACTTGAAACTTACAATATGAGTTTAAAAGACAAATTAGTTTCCTCCTATTTAGCTTTCGAAGATCATTTGGAAGAGGACTCTCCTATACATGATATTAGGAGCAATGCTATTAACGTTTTTGAAGGAAAAGGCTTTCCTACAAAAAAAGAAGAAGCATGGAAATATACTTCATTAAAGAGCATATTAAATGATGATTATTGCTTATTCCCTAAAAGAGACAATGATGTAGAACTAAAAAATGTTAGAAAATACTTTCTTCATGATTTAGATACTTTCAAAATTGTTTTTATTGACGGGGTGTATAGTTCTTTCTTGTCTGAAACTACACATGACAGTATGGATATCTGTCTATTATCTTCCGCATTAAGCAAGTCAAAATATAATGCTGTAGTAGAAACTTATTTTAATAAAGCAGCAGCACAAGACAGTTTGACTTCACTTAATACTGCGTTTGCAAAAGAAGGAGCTTATATCTGTATTCCAAAAAATAAAGAAGTTGAAAAACCCATAGAAATTATCAACTTTGCTACGGGTAACGAAGCTGCGCTAATGCTTCAGCCAAGGAATCTTATCGTTGTAGGTGAAAATGCTCACGTACAAATTATCGAAAGACATCAAAGTCTTACCGACCATGCAATTTTTACAAATTCGGTTACTGAAATATTTGCTGATAAAAGAGCTCATATAGATTATTATAAAATTCAGAATGATAATTCTAACGCTTCCATTATTGACAACACTTATATTGAACAACAAAGAGAAAGTATTTGCAAGGTGCATACGTTTTCATTTGGTGGAAAAATAACTCGTAACAATTTAAATTTTTATCAAAAAGGTGAATATTGTGATTCCATTTTAAAAGGGATTACTATTCTTAAAGATAAACAACACGTAGACCACAATACTTTAGTGCAACATATTGCGCCTAATTGTGAAAGTCATCAGGATTACAAAGGTTTATATGCTGATCATTCCACAGGTGTTTTTAATGGGAAAGTTCTCGTTGAAAAAGAAGCTCAAAAAACAAATGCTTTTCAACAAAACAATAATATTTTAATAGACGACAATGCAACTATTAATGCAAAGCCTCAATTAGAAATTTTTGCGGACGATGTAAAATGTTCTCATGGATGTACTATTGGTCAATTTGATGAAGATGCATTATTCTATTTACAAACAAGAGGAATAGCTATAAAAGAAGCACAAGCATTATTGATGTATGCTTTTGCAAATTCTGTACTAGAAAGTGTGAAAATCCCTGAAATAGAAAGGCGTATCAACAAAATAATTGCCAATAAAATCGGGGTGAATATTGGCTTTGATGTTTAAAAAATAATACAAGTCTTTTTATGTCTTTCGATGTCCAAAAAATACGCCTAGATTTTCCTATCCTTCAACGAAAAGTGAATGGATATCCTTTGGTATATTTTGATAATGCTGCTACGAGTCAAAAGCCGCAAATAGTAATAGATAGTATTGTAGATTACTATTCAAATTACAATGCAAATATTCATAGAGGGGTTCATACACTTTCACAAGAAGCTACCGATGTTTATGAATTGGCAAGAATAAAAATTCAGCAGCATTTTAAGGCAAAACATAGTCACGAAATCATTTTTACTTCAGGTACCACACACGGAATTAATATCATTGCCAGTGGTTATTCTAAACTTTTAAAGGAAGGAGATGAAATAATTGTTTCTGCAATGGAGCATCATTCCAACATCGTACCATGGCAAATGCTATGTGAAGAAACTGGCGCAGTTTTAAAAGTGATTCCTATGAATGAAGAAGGGGAATTGCTAATGTCTGAATATGACAGCTTACTTTCTTCTTCAACAAAACTTGTTTTTGTAAATCACGTTTCTAATGCATTAGGAACCATAAATCCTATAAAAGAAATTATAGATAAAGCACATCAATATGGTGCTAAAGTTTTGATTGATGGAGCACAGGCTTGTTCTCATATCAATTCAAATTTTCAAGAGTTAGACGTTGACTTTTATGTAGCATCAGCTCATAAAATGTGTGGCCCAACAGGAGTTGGTTTTTTATACGGAAAGTCTGATTTATTAAACAGTTTACCTCCATACCAAGGAGGTGGAGAAATGATAAAAGAAGTTACTTTTAAAAAAACTACCTATGCGGATCTCCCTCATAAATTTGAAGCTGGGACTCCAAATATTTCCGGAGGCATTGCTTTTGGAGTTGCCTTAGATTATTTAAATGCAATTGGCATTGATGCGATAAACTCTTTTGAAAAGGAGTTATTAGATTATGCCACAAAAAAGCTTTTAGAAATTGAAGGACTAAGAATATATGGCACAGGGAAAAATAAGACCGCAGTAATTTCATTTAATATCGACGGAATTCACCCCTATGATATTGGAACTATTGTTGATAAATTAGGAATAGCAGTACGAACAGGACATCACTGCGCACAACCTATTATGGAATTTTTTAAAATCCCAGGAACAGTAAGAGCCTCGTTTGCATTTTATAACACTAAAAAAGAAATCGATAATTTTATGGAAGCAATTAAAAAGGCCAAAATAATGTTATCATAATAAAAAAACATATGAAAAAAAGTATCCTTTTATTAGCCCTAGTAGTTGTATTTAGTTCTTGTAACGGAACAAAAAAGACTGCTGAAGTTACTTCCACAGAAATCCCTTCAGGGAACTATCAAATTAGAAACATTTTGGGAGCACCTGTTTATAAAATGAGTTTTGATATTGATGCTTCAGAAAATAAAATTTCAGGAAAAACAAATTGCAATACCTATAGTGGAAATTATACTTTAACAAATAATGAATTTAATTTTAGTCCTATAATATCCACAAAAATGTATTGTGAAGAACATGTAATGAAAGAAGAACATAATTTGTTTAAATCTTTTGGTGACGCAACAAACTTTGTGTTTGACAATAACATGCTTACTTTATCATCTGAAGAAGGTGTTTTAATTCAGGCATACCGATTGGTTAAAAACTAATGATGATGACTATTGAATCTATACAGGAAGAAATTATTGATGAGTTCTCTATGTTTGACGACTGGATGCAACGATATGAGTATATGATAGACTTAGGAAAGTCAATACCATTGATTCAAGATTCTAATAAAACCGATGAAAATTTAATTAAAGGATGCCAATCTAAGGTTTGGTTACATGCAGAGTTAAAAGAGGATAAAGTAGTATTTACTGCAGATAGTGATGCCATTATCACCAAGGGTATCATTGCAATATTGCTAAGAGTTTTTTCAGATAAAACCCCTGAAGAAATCTTAGCTGCTAACACAAATTTTATCGATGAGATTGGATTAAAAGACCATCTATCTCCAACACGAGCAAATGGTTTAGTATCCATGATAAAACAAATTAAATTATACGCCCTCGCTTACGAGACGCAACTAAAGAAATAAGCTATGTCGAAAGAAGGAAAATTAAATGCACAAGAATTAGGTGAAAAAATAGTTAAGGTAATTAAGACTGTTTACGACCCTGAGATTCCAGTTGATGTGTACGAACTTGGATTAATATACGATGTTTTTGTAAATGAAGACAATGGTGTAAAAGTATTGATGACATTAACTACACCTAATTGTCCTGTTGCAGAAACACTTCCTAAAGAAATTGAAGACAAAGTAGGGTCTATTAGTAGTGTCACCAGTTCTGAAGTTGAAATTACTTTCGACCCACCTTGGAGTCAAGACTTAATGAGCGATGAAGCGAAGTTAGAACTTGGCATGCTATAATGAATGACGAGATTAAAAATAAAGTTGCTGATAGCAAATTAATTACCATAGACCTTGAAGACTATTACCCTATTGGTAATCGTGTTGCATTAGACATATCTCAATGGCTTTTTGAAGGCGTCATTCTTCGAGAAAAAGACTTTAGGACTCAAGTAAAAAATCATAATTGGGCACAATATCAAGATTGTTTTGTTGCCCTAACTAATACTACTGAAGCAATTATTCCTGCTTGGGCATTTATGCTACTTACCATACAATTAACTCCCTTTGCAAAAAAAGTAACAGTTGGCTCTTTGGAGCAATTAGAAACGATTGTTTTTACGGAGATTCTTTCAGAATTAAATGTAGAACAATACAAGGACAAGTTAGTAATTATAAAAGGCTGCGCTAATAAACCCATCCCCGAAAACGCTTTTTTACAAATAGCCCAAACCCTACAACCCCTTGCAAAAAGTATCATGTATGGGGAAGCTTGTTCTTCTGTCCCACTTTTTAAAAAGAAATAATTTTACCCTTAGATTTATATTTTATCTTTGCAAAAATTAACAACTATTATTTGCAAACTTTAAATTATGAAAAAATTATTACTCTTAACATTTTTGTTTACCTCACTTATCGGATTTTCTCAAGATGCTGATGAAAATAAAGGAGAAGACGAGACAACAGAAGGTTGGACAAAAACTGGGAAAATTACATTTTTAATCAATCAATCTGCATTTTTAAATTGGCAAGGTGGTGGAGACAATAACTTTGCTGGAAATCTAAATATAAATTATGATTTTGATTATATAAAAGGAGATTGGTTATGGGATAATAAACTTTTAGCTAGTTATGGTCTTACCATAAATGATGATGATGGTTCTAGAAAAACAGACGACAGATTAGAATTTAACTCTATTCTAGGTAAAAAAGTAAAAAAGAATTGGAGTGCATCTTTCTTCATGAATTTTAAAACACAATTTACCGATGGTTATGATTATGAAGATGATTATTTAGACCAAAATCCTGTGGGAGATAATGAAGACTTTCCAACATCAGGATTTTTTAAACCAGCTTATTGGAGTTTTGGTCCTGGTTTTCTTTGGAAGAAAAATCCTAACTTATATGTAAACATCTCGCCTATAACAGCTAAATTTACTTTTATTTCGGGTGAAGTTTTTAATTATAACGACGACGATCCTGATAATGTTTTTTATGAATCAAGTAATGTTTATGAAATCTATGGGGTTTCAGCAGGAGATACTAGTCTGTTTGAATTTGGATTAAACATAAGATCCTACTATAAGTTTGATATTATGAAAAATGTTAATATAGAAAACATATTTTCTATTTATTCTAATTATTTAGACAAACCTCAAAATATTGATATTGACTATACCATGAACATAGTAATGAAAATAAACGATGTGTTTTCTACTAATTTAACGTTCCAAACTATTTATGATGACAACGCTTACTCAGGTTTTCAAATTAGAGAAGTATTTGGTTTAGGAGTTAATGTAAATTTCTAATAAACTTTTAGCTTATAAAAAAAGAGCCTGATTCAAATTTATGAATCAGGCTCTTTTTAATTTTTAGAATAAAGAAATCTATTGTTCCTCTGTATAGTCTTCATATAAAAACTGGTTGTAAGGAAAGCGTGTAATATGTAATTCCTTTACTTTTTCATAAACCGTTTTTTTAAAATCTTCTAAATTTTCTTTGGTTAATGCTGAAATAAAGATTGCTTCTCCCTTTTCATTGTTCATCCAAGTTTGATGCCATTCCTCTAAAGTGTAATGTGCCTTTGTTTTTTCAGTAATTAAATCATCTTCTTCGATTACTTCTGGTTGATAGGCATCAATTTTATTAAATACCATAACACAAGGCTTATCAGATGCATTAATTTCACCTAAAATCTTCTCAACAGAAGCGATGTGATCTTCGAAATTAGGATGTGATATATCTACAATGTGTAATAATAAATCTGCCTCGCGAACTTCATCTAAAGTACTCTTAAACGATTCCACTAATTGGGTAGGAAGTTTACGTATAAATCCAACCGTATCACTTACTAAAAAAGGAAGGTTTTTAATTACTACTTTCCTTACTGTTGTATCTAAAGTTGCAAAAAGCTTGTTTTCTGCAAAAACATCAGACTTACTAATCACATTCATTAATGTAGATTTTCCAACATTGGTATAACCCACCAATGCTACACGAATAAGTGCACCTCGGTTACCCCTTTGAACCGACATTTGTTTATCTACTTTGGTAAGTTTCTTTTTTAATAAAGAAATTCTATCTCTAACAATTCTACGATCCGTTTCAATTTCTGTTTCTCCAGGACCACGCATTCCTATTCCTCCTCGTTGCCGTTCTAAATGCGTCCACATTCCTGTTAATCGTGGCAATAAATATTGATATTGTGCCAACTCTACTTGCATTCTCGCATAACTTGTTTGTGCTCTTTGGGCAAAAATATCGAGTATTAAATTGGTGCGATCTATAATTTTACATTCTAAGATTCGTTCTATATTTCTTTGTTGGGCAGGAGATAATTCATCATCAAAGACCACCAGCCCTACTTCGTTTTTTTCAACATATTCTCTCACTTCCTCTATTTTTCCAGAACCTAAAAATGTTTTAGAATTTGGATTTTCCAGTTTTTGAACAAAACGTTTTAGAACTTCTCCTCCTGCGGTATATGCCAAAAACTCTAATTCATCTAAATATTCATTAGACTTATCTGCATTTTGTTTTTGAGTAATTAACCCAATAAGAACTGTTCTTTCGTAATCTATAGTAGATTTTTCAATCATTGTTTTTATTTATACTGCAAATGTACAAAACACATGTATGTCTAATTTTGAATTCTTCAAACAAAAACAATAATCTTTAATTAAACCAATTCGAAAACTATGAAAAAACACTATCATAAAGATTCAAAAAAAACTAAAATGATATTAGGCAAAATAATTAATTATTGTCTTTGCAATATTTTATTTACATTTAGCAAAAAATAACCAACAACCTTACTTTTATGGAAAAACAAATACTTTTTTTTCAAAATCAATCCAAAAAATCCCCTAAAAGACACAAAAGTTTGCCGAAAATGGTAATAACTTTTGTGTTTTTTATGTGTTTAACAACACTTTCTTTTGGACAAACTACTGTAGATTGTGCAGCAGGTCCTGTAAACACTACCTATTGCTATGTAAATAGTGACACTACTCAATTTGTTTTTACAAACACAGATGGGTTTCCTCTTAATGTATATTTTAATGCAGGGCAAGTAGAAGCAAATTTTGATGAACTCATTGTTTTAGACTCAGATGGCGTAACTGACTTAAACGCTGCTACTCCTTATGGAAATAATGGAGATTTAACAGGGATTACCTATCAGTCATCAGGTGACACTATCACCATTATGATAGATTCTGACAATGTTATTAGTTGTGAGACCAATGCGTACACCCCTTGGGATTTCGATATTTGGTGTCAAACTTGTATTAATCCAACGGTAACTTACGACACAAGTGATTGTTCTAGCGGCAGTATTTATTCTGTTTTTGTAGATATTTCAGATATGGGTTCTGCAACTACAATAAATATAAATGACGACCAAGGAAGTCCAGAACAATCTGTTACAACAACTGGAATTGTAACTTTTGGCCCTTATTCTCAAGATATAGAAGTGGTTTTTACTGTAAATAATCCAGACGATGTAAATTGCTCATTAACAAGTGACTTAATTACTTGTTTGGGTGGATTTATTACTATAGATGAAAGCTATACTACGCAAGAATTAGTAGAAGATATCCTCTTTGGTAATGGATGTGTTGAACTTTCAAATTTTAGTCAAATCACAGGAACAGATTTTGGAGATGTAAATGGAATTGCTGCTTTCGACTCTAATGGAGCCTCATTCCCGTTTCAAGAAGGAATTGTACTTTCTTCTGGAAATGTGCAAAATGCACCAGGTCCTAATGAAACTTTACATGGAGATGGTGGGTTTGACTGGCCAGGAGATGCAGATCTTGAAGCCAACACAACAGCTACTAATACAAATAATGCATCGTATATTCAATTTGACTTTATCCCTTTATCCAACCAAATTAGCTTTAATTTTTTATTGGCTTCTGAGGAATATAATCAACTTTTCGAATGTACCTATTCAGATGCATTTGCTTTTATTCTTACGGATATAGATACCGGTGATGTTCAAAACCTTGCCGTATTACCTGGCACTAATACTCCTATTGAAGTAACTAATATTCACCCTGATGTTCCAGGTCTATGTTCTGCGATTAATGAAGAATATTTTGATAAATATAATTTCTCTCCTTTTAACCCAGAAAGTGAAGCTGCTATAGATTTTAACGGTCAGATAGTTTCCCTTCAAGCAATAGGAGATGTGATTGTAGGAAACTTATATACCATTAAATTAGTTCTTGCAGATGAAACAGATACTGCCTATGACTCAGCAGTTTTTATTGAAGCCGGAAGTTTTAACATTGGTAGCGTAGATTTAGGAGCAGATATATTAATCGAAAATGGAACCGCTCAATGTGATTATATCGACATTACTCTTGATGCGGGAGACACTGAGAACGCAACCTATCAATGGTTTAAGGATGACGTAGAATTAGTTGGAGAAACCAACAATACACTTTTAGTAACAGAGGAAGGGCTTTATAGAGTAGATGTTGAATTTTTAGATGCTCCAGATTGTGTTGCTTCTGATGAAGTTATCGTAGAAATGCTTGCTAGTCCTATTTTTGATTTAGGAGAAGATTTAATCGTTTGCGGAGAAGATATTACAATTTTAGATGCAACAGTTGCTAACCCAGATGATTTAACGAACATTTCCTATAAATGGTTTAAAGACGGAATAGAAATTAATGGACAAACAAATAGTACCTTAGAAATTACTGAAAGTGGTTTTTATGCTGCCGAAGTGACTGGTAATGATTGTCTTACTACAGACGATATTACTGTAACACTTGCAGATACTTTCTCAGTAGACCTAGGAGAAGATCAAGATTTATGTGATGAAAGTTCTTACGATATCACAGCTGAAATTATTGATGGAAACCCTGATGATGCTACCTTTGAATGGAGTACTGGGGAAGACTCACAAACTATTACTGTGACAGAATCTGGTGATTATACTGTTGATGTTATAATAAATGGTTGTGTAGTAACTCAAACTGTTAGTATTATTTTAGGTATTAACCCAATTATAGATTTGGGTGATGATTTTGTTACTTGTTTAAGCAGTCCAGTATTTTTAGATGCTTCTCCATTAAATGGAGACCCTAATACCGCTACTTATGAGTGGAGTTTAGATGGTGTACTATTACCTAATACTACTGCTACTTTAGATGCAACCACACACGGAACCTATTTAGTTACTGTTAATTTAAATGGTTGTATAGATACCGACAGTATTACCTTAACTCCTCTAGGAGATTTAGGGGTTGATTTAGGAAGTGATATAGAAACTTGTTTTGACGAGCAAGTAATTCTAGATGCTACTCCTACCGTTGGTAATCCTGCAGATACGACTTATCTGTGGAGTTTAGATGGTGTGGTATTAACAGAGGAAACATCCCCGACCCTTAACGCTACACAATACGGTGTTTATAGTGTTGTAGTTTCCATTGGAGATTGTTCTGATCAAGATTCGATGACGACTACTGGTAGAGATGATTTATTTGTAACCTTAGGAAATAATGTTCAAACTTGTCCAGATATGTCTGTTACTTTAGCAGCAATTACGGATGAAGAAGGAGTTACTTATCAATGGAGTTTAGATGATGTTGAAATTCCTAGTGAAACTTCAACAACATTAGAAGCTTCAGAAGTTGGTACCTATACGGTAACTATAACAACAGGACAATGTACTGGTTCAAGTTCTCTAGAAGTATCCTATTACAACAATGAAGGCTGTGTGATTTCTCAAGGACTTTCTCCTCATAACTATGATGGTTATAACGATTATTTAGACTTACGGTTTTTAGATGATCGATCGGGAATTTCTAAGTTCCAAGTATTTAATAGACTAGGGACATTGGTTTTTGACAGAGATAGTTATAGAAGAGAATGGACAGGACAATCTAATGCTGATAAAATTCTGCCAACAGGAACCTATTACTATGTCATAGATTTTGACTCTGAAGATCCCGTTTATGGAAATCAAGCCACAGGATGGGTATATGTTAACAGAGAAAAAAACTAACTTTTACAAACCAAATAAATACCAATAACTAAAGATGAAAAAATTATATATTATAACATTTCTTTTTGGACTTATTTTGTTTCAAGAAGTTAACGCACAACAAGATCCGCAGTACACACAATATATGTACAATATGACGGTGGTAAATCCTGCATATGCAGGATCTAAAGAAGGGCTTTCTGTTACTGCCCTTTATAGAAATCAATGGTCTGGATTAGAAGACAATCCTGTAACATTTACCTTATCGGCACATTCGCCTATTGGGGAGAAAGTGGGATTAGGACTATCTGTTATTAATGATCAATTAGGTCCGGTAACCGAAACTAATGCTTATGCAGATTTCTCGTATACCTTAGAGTTTGGAAATAATTTTAAACTTGCACTAGGTCTAAAAGGAGGGGCAACCTTTCACGATGTGGGTCTAGTAGACCTAGAGCTTCAAGACCCTAATGATCCTTTCTTTTCAGAAAATATAAGTAATACTTATTTTAATTT
>CAJXYJ010000081.1 GCA_913063255.1 uncultured Flavobacteriales bacterium
TACTTTTGCCAAATGTTTCAATTAGGAAAAACAATAGTATCTGAAGATATCATAGAAAAGGAGTTTGTATGCAACCTCAATGCCTGTAAAGGGGCTTGTTGTATAGAAGGGGAGGCTGGAGCTCCGGTCACTCCAGAAGAGGCTAAAATTCTTAAAGAGATTTACCCTAAAGTGAAACCTTTTCTTAGAGAAGAAGGGATTAATGTGATAGAAAAACAAGGAACTCATGTTGTTTCAGACCTTTCAGATATAGAAACCCCTCTAGTAAATGGAAAAGAATGTGCTTATATTACTTTTTCGGAAAAAGGAATAGCGGGGTGTGGAATTGAAGACGCTTATAATGCAGGAGAAGTTTCCTTTAAAAAACCAATTTCTTGTCATTTATATCCTGTTCGTGTACAAGATTATAGTGAGTTTGCTGCAGTAAATTATCATAAATGGCCTATATGTAACGATGCTTGTTCGCTTGGCAAAGAACTTTCGGTTCCCGTTTACAAATTTGTAAAAGAGGCTTTGATTCGAAAATTTGGGGAAAATTGGTATTTGGAATTGGAGAAAATTGCTTCAGAGTACAAATTATAAATCCTTTTATTTACAAAAACTCACTAAAACATTGTATAACCATCACTAAATCATTATATTAGTATTCTACTGATCATTATTTTCAGTATAAAAATAAATCTTAATTCTATTCCCTACCTACTATTGACTAAGGTTGCTTATTAATCTTAATTTTTTTAATTATGATAACCTTTTATAAATCATTTAAACTTATTAGTTCCGCTATTTTTTTAATTTTAATTTTTTACAGTCAACATACAGAGGCGCAAATTTTAGATAAAATAATTAATAAATCTGCTAAATCTGCTGAAGATGCTGTAATTAAAAAAACATCTCAAAAGGTTGAAAAAGAAACTAATAAAGCAATGGATTCTATTTTAAATCCAACTAAAAAAAAGGATGATAGTCAAGAAATTGATAAAGAAAATACAAATAAAGAAGAGATAGAGGATGGTATTGATGGGGATGATGAAGAATCCACAAATGATGGCACTAATGAAAAGTTAGTTCTTTGGTCTAAATATAACTTTGTTCCAGGAGATAAAATCATATTTCAGGATGATTTAACTGGTGAAGAAAGTGGAGAGTTCCCTTCACGATGGGATCTATTAAAAGGAAGTGCAGAAAATGCAGCATTAGGAAAAGATAAAATTATTCATATAGATAATAAAAGTGTGGTAACACCTCTAATGGAAAATAGCGACTATTTGCCTGAAGTTTTTACCATAGAGTTTGATACTTATTTTAATGAAGTACATAAAGCCAACTATTACCAAAATTATATATTACGTCTTTGGTCTGGAACAGGGAGTCATAACGAAAATGGCAACGTATACGATCCAATAAAAATTTTCCGCCATGAAGTAAGGTTTAGAACTATAAAAAATAATAGTGCAAACGAGTTTAAAGGAAGTGATGAGCATCTTGATAACAAAAAGTCTTCGTGGAGACATGTTGCAATAGCCTTTAACAAACGTTCATTAAAAATTTTCATTGATCAATTTAGAGTATTAAATATTCCAAATTTAGGATTTAAACCCTCTATGTTTTCAATAGGTGGGATATCTTCACAAAGTAATGAAGATGTAATTGCAATTAAAAATATAAGAATCGCTGAAGGAGGAAAAAAATTATACGATCGAGTAATGGCAGAAGGAAAATTTGTTACCAGCGGAATATTATTCGATACCAATAAAGCCACCATTAAACCCGAATCTATGGGCGTTATTAATCAGGTTGCTAAAATGATGAAAGACCACCCAGATTTAAGGTTTAGCATTGAAGGTCATACCGACAGTGATGGAAGTGATAGTGCTAATCAAAGCCTTTCTGAACTAAGAGCGGCGTCTGTAAAAAATAATCTAGTAAGTTTGGGAATTGACTCCTTGCGAATGGAGATAAAAGGCTTAGGAGAAAGTGTCCCTGTATCAGATAATACCACTCCTGAAGGAAAAGCCAATAACAGAAGAGTAGAGTTTATTAAAATATAAAACATTAGGAGGCAATCTATATAACAGAAAGATTTAAATAGTAGGCTATCCTATATGACCTATATATTAGGATGGATGTACAATTGGTTTAAAAACTTTCGGTTCCTATTTATAAATATATAAAAGCGGTTTTAATTCGAAAATTTGTAGAAAATTGGTATCAGGAATTAGAATAAATTGCCGCGGAGCATCAAGATTAAAATTTCATTCTCTTTTTCAATAATTTTCTCTTTTTAAAATTTATTTTTCTATTTCTGCGTTTTTTTCATCTCTTTTTAAAAATTAAATGACCCTTTTATTGTTGAAAAATGAACTTTAAATATGACTGTAATTTTACATCTTAAGTGTTGTGAAATTGCATCCTATCAGAGTTTTTAACCGCTTATTTTCACTTTGTTTATAAATTTATTTTGTAATTATAAATACCTGATAAACAAACAGATGCATTATGAAATTAACAAAATATTTGTAAGGCATAAAAAATACTATGTTGAAAACTTTGTTGAAAACCTAAATTGTATTTTTCTGAAAACATTCATAAAAAATCACATATTTGTTAGACTACAACAACAGGTTGTTTTTTCAAATATTAAAGCAAAAGGATTATGAGTGAAGTAGAGCCAATTTTACAAGAAAATAAAGACAGATTTGTGATATTTCCTATCCAACATCATGATTTATGGGACTGGTATAAAAAGCAAGAGGCTAGTATTTGGACTGCTGAAGAAATTGACCTTCATCAGGATATTATCGATTGGAAAGAGAAATTAAATGACGATGAGCGTTATTTTATAAAACATATCCTTGCTTTTTTTGCAGCCTCTGATGGAATCGTAAATGAAAATTTAGCAGAGAACTTTGTTTCAGAAGTACAATATACCGAAGCAAAATTTTTCTATGGTTTTCAGATTATGATGGAGAATATTCACTCTGAAGTATATTCACTTTTAATTGACACTTATGTAAGTGATGATAAAGAAAAAGACGAGCTTTTTAGAGCTATTGATGTTTTTCCAGCAATTAAAGAAAAAGCAGATTGGGCGCTAAAATGGATAGACAGCCCAAGTTTTGCAGAGCGATTAATTGCATTTGCTGCAGTAGAAGGTATTTTCTTTTCAGGAAGTTTTTGTTCTATCTTTTGGTTAAAGAAAAGAGGACTGTTGCCAGGTTTAACTTTTTCTAACGAATTAATTTCTAGAGATGAAGGATTACATTGTGATTTTGCAGTGCACTTGCACAACAATCACATTATAAATAAAGTACCTAAAGAGCGTATTACGCACATACTTACAAATGCGTTAGATATAGAACGATCTTTTATTACAGAATCATTACCAGTAAGTCTTATTGGGATGAATGCTAAACTAATGACACAGTACTTAGAATTTGTAACCGACAGATTGTTGGTAGAATTTGGCTGTGAGAAAGTATATAACGCTACAAATCCATTCGATTTTATGGATATGATTTCCCTACAGGGAAAAACAAATTTCTTTGAAAAACGTGTCTCTGAATACCAGAAAGCTGGTGTTGCTAATGCAGGGAAAGACAAAGAATCAGGTAAAATAAGTTTCGACGCAGAATTTTAAAAATTTCCGCCTCCTCCCCAAGGGGTGGTTTTTTTAATAGTCACTAATACCTACATTATTTGTAGATACTTGGACAAAGATTTCTTTGCCCAAAAACCAACCAACCAAAAAAATAAAAGATTAATGGATGTAATTAAAAGAGATGGCCGCAAAGAACCCATCATGTTCGATAAAATTACGGCACGAGTTCGTAAACTGTGTTATGGGTTAAATGATTTAGTAGACCCGGTAAAGGTTGCAATGCGAGTAATTGAAGGGCTTTACGACGGGGTTACTACCAGTGAATTGGATAATTTAGCGGCAGAAGTTGCAGCTACCTTGACTACTTCTCATCCAGATTACGCTCGTTTGGCAGCACGAATATCAGTGTCAAATCTTCATAAAAACACCAAAAAGACTTTTTCTGAAGTCATGAAAGATTTATACGAATATGTAAATCCACGTACTGGAAAGAAGGCACCACTTTTAAGTGATGAGGTGTACGATGTTATCATGGAAAATGCAGACGAGTTAGATTCTACGATTATTTATAATCGTGATTTTGGTTACGATTATTTTGGGTTTAAAACATTAGAGCGTTCTTATTTATTAAAGCTAAATGGCAATATAGTTGAGCGGCCTCAACATATGCTAATGCGTGTATCTATTGGGATTCATTTAAACGATCTTAAAGCGGCTAAAGAAACCTATGAGTTAATGTCTAAACGATTTTTCACTCATGCTACTCCAACATTATTTAATAGTGGAACTCCAAAACCACAAATGTCTTCTTGTTTTTTGTTAACCATGAAAGACGATAGTATTGATGGGATATACGATACCTTAAAACAAACTGCAAAAATTTCGCAATCTGCAGGAGGAATAGGTCTATCTATACATAATGTTAGAGCTACTGGCTCTTATATTTCTGGAACTAATGGAACCTCAAATGGGATTGTGCCTATGCTTCAGGTTTATAATGACACCGCTCGTTATGTAGATCAGGGAGGAGGAAAACGTAAAGGATCTTTTGCTATTTATATTGAGCCATGGCATGCGGATGTTTTTCAATTTTTAGATTTGAAAAAGAATCATGGAAAAGAAGAAATGCGTGCTCGCGATCTTTTTTACGCAATGTGGATTCCAGATTTGTTTATGAAACGAGTTCAAGAAGATGGAACTTGGACCTTAATGTGTCCTAATGAATGTCCAGATTTATTTGATAATTATGGAGATAAATTTGATGACCTTTATTTAGATTATGAATCTAAAAATAAAGGAAGAAAAACGATTAAAGCTAGAGTACTTTGGGAAAAAATATTAGAATCTCAAATTGAAACAGGGACTCCTTATATGCTTTATAAAGATGCTGCAAACAGAAAAAGCAATCAGAAAAACTTAGGAACCATACGTTCTTCTAATCTTTGTACAGAGATTATGGAGTATACATCTCCTGGAGAAGTTGCAGTTTGTAATTTAGCTTCCATTGCCTTGCCAATGTTTGTGAAAAATGGAGAATTTGACCATAAAGAATTATTTAAAGTTACCAAGCGAGTAACTAAAAACTTAAATAAAGTTATTGACCGTAATTACTATCCGGTAATTGAAGCCGAATACTCTAACTTTAAACACAGACCTATTGGATTAGGAATTCAAGGATTGGCAGATGCATTTATTATGCTACGTATGCCTTTTACTAGCGATGAAGCTAAAAAATTGAATCAAGAAATATTTGAAACCCTTTACTTTGCTGCTGTAACCGCTTCTATGGAAGAAGCAATAATAGATGGTCCTTATGAGACTTATAAAGGTTCTCCAATTTCTCAAGGAGAGTTCCAGTACAATATGTGGGGTATAAAAGATGAAGAATTAAGTGGTCGATGGGATTGGGCAAAATTACGCAAAGAAGTTAAAAAGAATGGTGTACGTAATTCATTGTTAGTAGCTCCAATGCCAACAGCTTCTACTTCGCAAATTTTAGGAAACAACGAAGCTTTTGAACCATATACCTCAAATATTTATACCCGTAGAGTACTTTCAGGAGAGTTTATTGTAGTGAACAAACACTTGTTAGAAGACCTAGTTAATCTTGGACTTTGGAATGACGATTTAAAAGAAGAAATCATGCGCGCCAATGGTTCTGTACAGGGTGTAGATATCCCTCAAGAGCTTAAAGAGTTGTATAAAACGGTTTGGGAATTGAGTATGAAAGATATTATAGATATGTCTCGTCATAGAGGGTATTTTATAGATCAATCTCAGTCTTTAAATCTGTTCATGGAAAACGCAAATATGGCGAAGCTAACATCGATGCATTTTTATGCTTGGAAAAGCGGATTAAAAACAGGGATGTATTATTTACGAACGAAGAGTGCCGTTGATGCGATTAAGTTTACACTTAAAAAAGAAGTAAAAAAAGAGCAACCAACCGTTCCAGTAAAAGAGGTAAAAGTAGAAGTGGCAACGGCTGCAGTATCCGATAAGCCAATGAGTCCTCAAGAATTTCGTGAAATGTTATCGAAATCCCAAAATGGAGATCCAGACGATGATTGTTTAATGTGTGGATCTTAATATTTTTGTTAAAACAAGAATATTAATTAAGTGTTATTTAGAAAAAGGAAAGCGAAAGCTTTCCTTTTTTTATTTTAAAATATCGGTTCCTAAAAGTTTGTCTTCTTTGTTAGTGTACCAAGCACGATTTTTAGGCATTTTAATTCCATTAACGATTTCCTCTTCAGTTAATAGAATATATTCTCCATCATTTTTAGCTTCCTCATGGAAAAACTGGTAAACTTCCATGGCATAAGATTCAGGATTAAAATAGAAATACCAAGTGTCCCCACCAACAGTTTCCTTATAAGTTGCTTTTAACACCAAATATTCCTTTCCTTTAAAAGATTTTTGCTCCAATTTAGTATCCACTATAGTTCCTGGATCTTTCAGCTTCATTGGTAAGCCATACAAATAAGTATAATAATTTTTATACATATTCGCTCGTTCGCAACTCAAACGTTTTTCTTTGGCTATTTCTTCAGAAAAACGTGCACTTCCATTATAAAGGATTTTACAATTCTCTTTTTCTAAAATAAATTCTGTTGTTTCTGAACCTCTAACTGCTTTTGAATAGAAATATTCTTCATGTAGATTGATCTTTATTTCTGTATCTCTGTTGGGTTTATCATCAGTTTCCATAGTTATATGAAGTGTCCCATTAAAAGTATTCCAATTCCCATTTGGATCGTGATAAGCAATTGCTTTTTCTAATAATTCAATACCGGTTAGCTCTTGGCAAAAAGAAGTTGTACTAATAAAAAAGATGCCTAAGTAAAGTAGGAATTGTTTCATTTATGTTTGTTTTGTTTCCGAAGTTATAGATTATTAATGATTTCAGCAAAACTTAAGATTTTGAGGAATAAAATGTTGTTATTTAAATTATATTAGCTCATCAAAATTGAAGTATGGAAGAAATCTTAATTAAGGAACATTATTGTTCTAAATGCAATAATGAAATAAAAATTAATCAAAAATTTTGTACGAATTGCGGTTACCCAGAATTTGGGTCTATTTCAGATAAAGCAACATTTAATTCCAATGAAGTACAGAATTATTATAAATTAAAGGAGGCTCCAAAAAAAATAAAATCAGCTAGAACTAGTTTATTTGTTATCTCTGGTATTTCATTTTTATATGGATTAATAATGTTTTTCAGCAATGATGACAGTGCATCACTAATTACTTCAGCGATATTATCGATTATATATTTAGTATTAGGGTATTGGTCACAACAAAAACCTTTAATAGCACTAGTTCTAGGGTTATTAGTCTATTTAACAATTATGGTTTTGAATGGGATAATAGAGCCTTCTACTATTTATAAGGGAATTATAATAAAAGTATTAATTATTGCTTATTTGGGAAAAGGAATAAACTCTGCGTTGCATTTGCGAAAATCAAATTTGGATTAAGTGAGTGTTTGTGTCAATTGTTCAAATCCTATAACAAAATCAGATTCATTTTGTAGTTCTTGCGGGAAGAAAATTACAAATATTGAATCGGATAAAGAAAATATGAGTATCCAATTGGTGATTGCTTTTTACATTTCATTTTTAGTTCATACAATTATTTCTTATTTAGTTTATAAAGAAAGTGATTCTCTAAATACAGAAATCACATTAGAAGTTTCTTTTATTGTACTAACTTTAGTATTTGTTATTTTTGATAAAAAGAATATTTATATTCTATATAGTTTTAAAAATATAAACTGGAAAATCCTTTCCTTTTCATTTATCTTTCCATTAATTACAGGAATTATTGTCTATTTTGGGATAAATGGGGTTAATGAATTTCTTTTAGGGGAAAATTTCAATGTTTATCTAGGATATATACAATATGATAATTCTTTTATCTGGGCTTTTATTTTTATTGTAATTACTCCACCTATTTTTGAAGAAATAGCCTTTAGAGGGTTTCTTTTTAATCAAATAAGATTAGTTGCTTCACCAAAAGTTACAATTTTAGCAACCGCACTTATTTTTGCATTAGTTCATTTTTCTATGTTATCAGTTTTATGGATATTCCCTTTTGGAGTTGTATTGGGGTATTTGAGGAATAAATATAAAACATTATGGTTAGGAATGATTATACATTTTATTCATAACTTAATAATTCTTTTATTAGATTTCTATTATTTTAATGATGTTAGTCTTATATAAATTATGATTAAAACAAAAGCCCCTCAATTTCTATTTAAAGAAAAGGAAAGGCTTTTTTGGTTTCAAATAAATGGACTAGTTTTTATTATAACTGTTATAGTATTCTTCAATTAAGTTCATAATAGCAGCAACCAAATCTTTGGTTTCTATTAATAAACTAAAATATAGTGCAGTGTTTTTAGGACTATCATCTTCTTCGGTACGAGTTCTGGTAATTTGACTTGCTATTTTAACAGCAAGGTCATCTTGAGCTCTTTGTTTACCATTAAGGATGTCTCCTAATTTTTCAAATTTTCGGCTTTTAAAAATGCTTTCAATTTCATTTAATAAATTCTCAAAAGAAGAATCTATATCCTGTAAATCTTTAATTTGATTAAAACGAAGTGCCTTATGGTTATTGTTAATATGCTTGTAACTCGTTTTAGCCAAAAAGTCTAGGGACTGTCCTACATCTTGCAAGTAACCTAAAATAATGATATAGAAATTGGAACCACGTACACTGGTTTCATCCAAGTTTTTAATAAAATAGAAGATATCGTCACGAAGTTCATCCACCTCTTTATTTAATTTTTCAACTCCCTTTCTACTCTTTTTAAGTTTGGACAAATCTTCTGTAGCCAAGCCACTTAACATACCAGAATATATCTTATTGGTTCTGGATACCACATTAGAAATATGTTCTGCAGATTCTTGAATGATTCCTTGAACGGTTTTACTTTCCGTTTTCTTTAGCCCTTCCTGTAATAAAGTATTATTACCTTTTTTCTTATGACTAAGATAATTTCTAACCAATAATATTACGGTTAATAATAATAGAACAGCTATCATTGGAGCTTTACCTAAATAAATTAAATAGGCTATAATTCCCGAAGCTACAAATGCGCTAAAAGCGGTAAAGAACCATCCTCCAATAACATTTAATACTCCAGCTACTCTATATACAGCGCTTTCTCTTCCCCAAGCTCTATCGGCAAGTGAGGTTCCCATAGCTACCATAAAAGTTACATAAGTAGTAGATAAAGGAAGTTTCATAGAAGTTGCAATAGAAATTAAGATACTTGCTACCATTAGGTTTACAGCAGCACGAACCATATCGAACGCCGGTAAATCTTGTTGTTTACCAGCTAATTTAAGCTCTTTTGGTTTTTCAAACTGTTTGTCTATTTTACTTTGAAGCGTTTTAGGTAAAATAGTTCCATGATATTTTGATATTAAAGTAGAGAATCGCACCAAGCCTCGTGATAAAAAATTGGGCTCAAATCGTTCTTTTACAGAATCCTGACTCGATAAATCTATCGATGTTTTTAAAACAGCTCTTGCTTTTTTAGAAAACCAAAGTGTTAATACCATAATTAATCCAGCTGCAAATAAAAGTAGACTTGGTGTTGCTACTTTCTTGGACATTACTTCCATACTAAACTCTGTAGCTGGTACTCCAGAAGCAACCCAAGCTTCATAAGATTGCCAAGCTGCAATAGGAACTCCAATAAAGTTAACCAAGTCATTACCTGCAAATGCCATAGCAATGGCAAAAGTACCTATGATAATGATGAATTTATAAACACTCATTTTAAATACTCCAGTAATTAGGGCAGATAAAGCGGTCCAGAAAAGGAAACTTAAGGCAACAATCATAACTGAGTTATCAGCTACAAAGGCTTTAAAATCACTAGAAACAAAACTTGCGCCTTTTAATCCTTTTATTAATATAAAGTAGGTGATTGCAGTGGCAGCTATTCCACCAAACAAAGCAGAAACCCATTTGGCTTTTTTCTCAAAATCAAAAGTTAATAAGAGTCTAGAATTATATTGTACAAAGGCACCTACAGAAAAGGCGACGACGACCGAGAGGAGTATTCCCAGTATGATCTCAGTGGCTTTTGCAGTGTTTATATATTGACCTAAATTTGCTATTGTTTCGGTATCTGAAATACTAATCTTAATTAATGACATTACAACTGCAGCTCCTAATAGTTCAAATACAATAGAGACCGTTGTTGATGTAGGCATTCCTAGGGTATTGAAGAAATCTAGTAGAAGTATGTCAGTAATCATTACTGCCATAAAAATGATCATGATCTCATTAAAATAAAACTCACTCGGCATAAAGATACCTTTCCGGGCAACTTCCATCATTCCACTAGAAGAAAGGGCTCCAAAAGCAACCCCTAAACTGGCGACGATCATGATGGTTTTAAATGAAACGGCTTTAGAGCCTATTGCGGAGTTTAAGAAGTTTACTGCATCGTTGCTAACTCCAACTACTAAATCTGCAATAGCTAAAATAGCTAAGGCAACAATCATTAATATGTAAATATTATCCATATAAATTAATTTTGAAAGTGCAAATATCTTATTATTTAAGATTTTGAATGTTACCTAAAGGTTATTTTTAAAAATGAACATCTAATTGTAACCGAAACATAACATCATTACTAATGTCTGCCAATGTTAAGTAACTTATGTCTGATTGAATTTTTAATTTGTGTCCTATTATATATTTGGAAACTCCTAAGGTGTATTGATTAGAAACGTCTTTATCTTTCATGTCTATGGTTGAAAAACGTCCTGTAACCTCCCAGTTTTTCTTAAATAAATAACCAGATTGCAGATTAACACCGTATCCTTCTGGAACAACAACCCCAGTTTCTGTGCCATCACTATTTTTTGATATAGGATCTTCTGCATCTCTATTAGAATACTCTGCCATAAATGAAAACCCTTTATGTTTTAATATTGCATCAACAAATAAGGTTTTAATATTTGTTTCGTAAAAACCAATATCATTTTCCATATAAGTACCTCTATTACTTCTGCTTTTAACAGCATTATTATTAAAGTCATAAGAAACTCCAACCGCTAATTTAGGTTTGACTTCTCGTTCGAGTGAACTTCCTAAATAATCTCCCTTATTTTTAAACTTTCCAAAGGGTAAAAACTCAAGTCTACCTGTATATTGATGACCACCTAAATTTCCAGTAACCACATTTCTTCCTTCCCCTTGTGCGATAGAAATAATTTCGCGGACAATAAATTTATCTGTAATATTAATGTGATGTCTTAATTGAATTCCTAAATCTCTATCAATATTAAAGGTTGCGTTTAGAAGAGACCGATCCACTAATTGTAAATTTGCTGATGAAATTACTCGTTCTCTGTTTCCAGGTAATTTAGTTTGTCCAGCCCATAAAACAAGATTTTCATGAAAATTCCACTTTATTACTGCATCTAAGATATATCTTGGTGCATTTCCGGTGTAAACTGAAGCGCCAGCAATATCTCTATTAGATAACCCTAACTCAATTTTGTATTTCAATTTTGGAGTTAATACAAAACCACCAAATTTTAAACGAGCTCTTCGAATTAAAAAACTAGTATTTGCGTTTCCAAATTGATCTTCAACATCGTCATATTTCCAATTCGTTGAGGAAAGTATTTGTATTCTAGGTGCAAATTTCACACTAAAAGAACTGTCTTTTGCAGTAAAATTTATCATTCCTTTTCCAAACTTTATGTCTTTAAGTTCTTGAGCTTGAAAAGAAAAGGCAGTCAATAAGAAAAATAAAGTTAACTTTATATAAGCTTTATTCATTATAAAATCATTTTTAGTTTTGTCGCTGCAAATAACCAATCTCAATGTTAATTGAATGTTAAGTAGATGTAAAAAAATTAAAAAGTTTTTAGTTCTTTTTAAAAATAAATGAGATTTAATTATTTGAATAAGAGAGGGGTAAATACTTGTTGTTTGAAGTGTGAAAAATTAACAAAATACTTTGAAATTTGGACGCTTTAAAGATTATTTTTGCCGCCGTGTTAAAGTCATTTATTTATATCATATTATCTACAGTTTTGATTTTTTCAATACTGGCACCTTCTGTTATAAATTTATGTTCAGAAACGGAAGCAATAGTATTATTAGAAACTTCAGAAGAAGAGAAATCTGAAAAAGCAGAAAAAGAATTAGAAGAAAAAGTTCTTAATCTTTACAGTTTGAATAAAAAACTTTCATTTTACCTTAAAAAGAAAGCTGCCAATCCGTTTTACTTAGATAGTAACACAGATCATACCTTAAAGGTATTGGTACCTCCTCCAAAACATACCCTATAGTTTTAATTTTTATCAATTTATTTTAATTAATGTCTTCATATACTAATGAAGGCAAACTAACTATATACATTATGTTTACATATATTAAAAACGACTTGCCAGCAAGTATCGTTGTGTTTTTTTGTTGCATTACCTTTATGTTTAGGTATTGCTTTGGCTAGTGGAGCCCCATTATTTTCGGGTGTTATCGCTGGTATTATTGGGGGAATTGTTGTGGGAGCTTTAAGTGGCTCTCAAATTGGAGTAAGTGGTCCTGCAGCTGGTTTA
>CAJXYJ010000082.1 GCA_913063255.1 uncultured Flavobacteriales bacterium
GACGGAAATGGCAAAGCGGTATCTATATTATCAAACTTAGAAATAGATCTAAACCATTTGCGTAAGAAGGTTGAAATTTTAAGCCCTGCAAACCCTAAACTACTATCAAATGAAAATGACAAAACAAACCTTCATTTGACTAGACAGGCAGAAAGAGCATTAAAAACTACTTTTTTAGAAGCAAAGTTATTTCAAAGTACCTCAATAAATACTGCACATTTATTATTGTGTATACTTAGAAATGAAAACGACCCAACAACGAAACTATTAAATAAGATGAAGGTGGATTATGACGGCGTAAAAGATCAATTTAAATTAATGATAACAAACGATGATGATTTTATAGATAGCCCAACTTCCGAATCTTTTCCTAGTGATGAAGATTCTGCTTCTGAAGAAAAAGGAGGAGAAAATATTTTTTCTGGAAGTTCAGCGAAATCGAGTAAAAAATCTAAAACTCCAGTTTTGGATAATTTTGGAAGAGACCTTACAGCGTTTGCTGTTGATGGTAAATTAGACCCAGTAGTAGGTCGTGAAGATGAAATACAGAGAGTATCACAAATTTTAAGTAGAAGAAAAAAGAATAACCCTCTTCTTATTGGAGAGCCAGGTGTTGGAAAATCTGCTATTGTGGAAGGACTAGCCTTGCGAATTGTACAAAGAAAAGTATCTCGTATTTTATACGACAAGCGAGTTGTAACATTAGATTTAGCAAGTTTAGTTGCTGGAACTAAATATCGTGGACAGTTTGAAGAAAGAATGAAAGCGGTGATGAATGAACTAGAAAAAAATGATGATATTATTTTATTTATAGATGAAATTCATACCATAGTTGGTGCGGGAGGAGCAACAGGATCTTTAGATGCTTCCAATATGTTTAAACCTGCTTTAGCGAGAGGTGAACTGCAATGTATAGGTGCAACAACCTTAGACGAATACCGTCAATACATTGAAAAAGATGGTGCTTTAGAAAGACGTTTTCAAAAAGTTATTGTTGAACCAACTTCTGTTGAAGAGTCTATAGAAATTCTTCAAAATATAAAAGATAAATACGAAGCTCACCATAATGTGATTTATACAGACGATGCAATAAATGCCTGTGTTAAATTAACCAATAGGTATATGACAGAGCGTTTTTTACCAGACAAGGCTATAGATGCTTTGGATGAAGCCGGTTCTAGAGTTCATATTACAAACATTCATGTTCCTGATAAAATACTAGAAATTGAAGGGAAATTAGAAGAGGTGAGAGAGCTGAAAAATTCTGTAGTAAAAAAACAGAAATATGAAGAAGCTGCCAAACTTCGGGATGATGAAAAAAACCTTGAAAATCAACTTAAAATAGAACAAGAAGCTTGGGAAAAAGAATCTGAATTACATAAGGAAACCGTTTCTGAAGCAAATGTTGCTGAAGTGATTTCTATGATGACTGGCGTTCCTGTAAGTAGAATTGCACAAACAGAAAGCACAAAACTTTCCGCATTACCAGATAGAATAAAAGGAAAAGTAATTGGTCAAGATGATGCTGTTGCTAAAATTGTAAAAGCAATTCAACGAAATAGAGCTGGATTAAAAGATCCAGACAAGCCTATTGGATCGTTTATATTTTTAGGTCAAACAGGTGTAGGTAAAACACAGTTAGCCAAAGTATTAGCTAGAGAACTTTTTGACTCAGATAATTCATTAATTCGCATCGACATGAGTGAATATATGGAGAAATTTGCAATCTCTCGTTTAGTTGGTGCTCCTCCAGGGTATGTAGGATATGAAGAAGGTGGACAACTAACAGAAAAGATAAGACGCAAACCTTATTCAGTTGTTTTATTAGATGAAATAGAAAAAGCACATCCAGATGTATTTAATATGTTATTACAAGTATTGGATGATGGTTATTTAACGGATAGTTTAGGTAGAAAAATTGATTTTAGAAATACTATTATTATCATGACTTCTAATATTGGTTCTCGACAATTAAAAGATTTTGGGCAGGGTGTTGGCTTTGGAACTTCAGCGAAAACAACTCAAGCAGATGCTCATGCAAAAAGTGTAATTGAAAACGCTCTTAAAAAGACCTTTGCTCCAGAGTTTTTAAATCGTGTGGACGATGTTATTGTTTTCAATTCGTTAGAAAAAGAAGATATTTATAAAATTATCGATATTGAATTGGCTAATCTTTTTAATAGAATAGATGAGCTTGGATACCATATTAAACTTACTAAAGCTGCTAAAGATTATATTGCAGACAAAGGGTTTGACAAGCAATATGGCGCAAGACCATTAAAGCGTGCTATTCAAAAATATATAGAAGATGCACTAGCAGAATCTATAATAAATTCTAAATTAAAAGAAGGAGATAGTATTAAAATGGACCTTGATAAAAAAACCAAAGAATTAACCATAGAAATTACTAAGCAATCAAAAAAAACAGAGTCATAATTTGATAACCTTAAAATTTATAAAAAAGTAGCATCTATAAAATAATATAGACGCTACTTTGTTTTTTAAATGAATCATAAAGAGCAAATAAAAAACCGGATTAGGGAAGAAATTCAAAACACTCTCCTATCTATTGAAAAATATAAAGAGCTAACAAAACCTATTGCTCCTGAAAATGCTATTGGCAGGATATCTAGAATGGATGCAATTAACAACAGGTCTGTCAATCAAGCTGCTCTTACAAATGCAGAAATTAAATTAAACAATCTAAAGGTAGCTCTAACTAAAATAG
Source organism: uncultured Flavobacteriales bacterium (assembly GCA_913063255.1). Taxonomy (GTDB): domain Bacteria; phylum Bacteroidota; class Bacteroidia; order Flavobacteriales; family Flavobacteriaceae; genus Marifrigoribacter. The sequence goes on from CAJXYJ010000082.1 coordinate 2,729, forward strand.
ATGATATCGATTTTGGAATCTGTATGCGATGTAAAAAACCGATACCATTAGGCAGAATCTTATTAATGCCACAAGCAATTACCTGTGTTAATTGTAGTAATTAACAATAATTTTTTATAATTTTAAAGCGTCTATTATTATAAGCTTTAGAATAGTTAATTTATAAAAATTTAGGATTAAATATTTTTCATTATTTATTGATTTTTTAAACTTCCCATTAACTTTTTATACCACAAAAAATATATTTTTGTACCTTTATTAACGTAATGGTAATAGTAAAAGATGAAAACTATACTAAATTATGATTTTTGCAAAATAGAAGTCTATTCAGATTTTATTATAGCAGTAATGTTTGAGGGGATTACACTAACTGCAGAAAAAAACGACATATTATTGGGTATTGCAACAAAATATTTTAAAAACTCAAATTTTGGATACATCACCAATAGAATACATTCTTATTCTGTAGACCCTAGTATCTATTTTGAAACTTCGAAAATTGAAAACCTTGTTGCTTTTGCAGTAGTTTCATCCAAACAAATTAATGTAACCAATACGCAGCTAGAAAAAATATTTTACAAAAAACCTTTCCGTCATTTTATAGAATTAGAGGATGCAATTTCTTGGGTTAAAGAAGAGGTTTCTAAACACTAAAAAAATTATTCAAATAATATATCCCCTTCTATACGCATCGTTTGAAGGTATGAAATTGTGTTTTTTATATCTATTGCCAAAAGTCTATCCTCTTCGATAATGGACACCACTTCTTTATAGCTTTTTATAAAAGATTCTATAGCCGAAGAAGATTTATGCGGATCTCTAAACGAAAGTGCTTGAGAAGCGTTCATTAATTCTATCGCTAATATTCGCTCTAAATTATCTACAATTCTTAAGCATTGGGTTGCTGCATTTGCTCCCATACTTACATGATCTTCTTGTCCATTAGATGAAACGATAGAATCTACTGAGGCTGGCGTAGCCAATTGTTTATTTATACTTACAATACTCGCTGCTGTATATTGCGGAATCATAAACCCACTATTCAATCCTGGGTTTTTAACTAAAAAAGCTGGTAAATCTCGTAATCCAGAAACTAATTGAAAGGTTCTTCTTTCTGATATACTTCCAAGTTCTGCCATTGCAATCCCCAAATAATCCAATCCTAGAGCTAATGGTTGTCCATGAAAATTACCACCAGAAATAATTTTATCCTCTTTAATAAAAATATTAGGATTATCGGTTACTGAATTAATTTCCGTTTTAAAGGTTTTATTTACAAAGGTGATGGTGTCTTTAGTAGCTCCATGAACCTGGGGTATACATCTAAAAGAATATGGATCTTGAACACTTTTATTTTTTAATTGCCCTATTTCACTTCCTTCTAATAATTCATTAATGCGCTCAGCAGTTTTAATCTGACCACGATGCGGTCTTACAAAATGAACTAATGGATCATAGGGACTCATATTGCAATTAAAAGCATCTATAGATACCGATGAAATTAAATCTGCTAAATACGATAGTTTATAACTCTTAAGTAAACAATATACTCCATAAGCACTCATAAATTGAGTTCCATTTAATAAAGCTAAACCTTCTTTTGCTTGCAGTTTTATAGGATTCCAATTGTTTTCTTTTAAAACAATATCGGCATCCACTATGTCACCATTCACATAAACCAATCCTTTTCCAATTAATGGCAATGAAAGATGTGCTAAAGGTGCTAAATCGCCAGAAGCTCCCAAACTTCCTAGCTCATAAATAACGGGTATTACATCAAAATTATAAAAATCGATTAATCTATTAACAGTATCTAATTGAATTCCACTATAGCCATAACTAAGAGATTGAATTTTTAAAAGCAACATTAGTTTTACTATTTGCTTCGGCACTAAATCTCCAGTTCCACAAGCATGGGACATGACTATGTTTTCTTGAAGTTTTGATAAATCGTCTGCTGCTATCTTTACATTATATAAAGAACCGAAACCTGTATTTATACCATATATAGGAGATTCGTCATTCTCAATTTTTGAAGTAAGGTAAGTATGGGATTTTTTAATATTCAGAATTGCCTCTTCAGAAAGGCTTAATTTTTTGTTTTCTTCAACAATCTCTTTTATAGTAGATAAATCAAGTATTTCTGAACTTATATAATGAATCAATGACATAAATTAAATAATTTTTTGGAAAACAAAAATACCAATTAATTGTTAAGATTTTTACTATTTAACAAAACAGAAATATAAAAATGTATTTTAGCGTAAAATTAAAAAAACCCTAATGAAAAAACTACTTATTTTATTGATCGCTATTACTTTTTTTTCTTGTAAAGAAGATGCAAAGCCTACCTATGTTGTATTTAATGGAACTGTAGAAAACAGCCCTTCCAATACCCTAAAAATATTTGGAAGTGACTTTGAAGCTGAACTTACAATATCTGAAGATGGAACTTTTAGCGATACATTAAAAATAAATAAAAACGACTACTACACTTTACGTGTTGGCAGAGAGAGTACTCCAGTTTACCTTGTACAGGGAACAAATCTTGGGCTTAGCCTAAATACTAAAGAGTTTGATGAAACATTGTCTTATACTGGTGATGCAGCTTCAGAAAACAATTATTTAGCAGCCAAATATTTACTTTCTGAAAAAGAAATGGCTTTCGATAAAGTATATTCTTTACCAGAATCAGATTTTATTTCGCAAACAGAAAAAATGAATTCTAGTTATATAGACTTGTTGAAATCTACGGAAGGAATATCTGACGTATTTATTGCAAAAGAAACTAAAGAATTAGAATATGCTCATTTAAACAATCTTGAAAATTATGATGAATACCACGTGTATTTTACTAAAAAAGAAAGTTTTGAGGTTTCTGATACCTATTATAATTCTGTAAGTGATTTTAATTTTGCAGACACCAATGCCTATGAAAATTCTAATGCATATAAGCGTTTAGCAGCATCTCATTTTGGTAGATTGGCAAATGAATTATCTGAAGATAAAGATATCGATATCGCCTTAGCATATTTACAGGTCGTTGATGAAAGTTTTCCAAAAGGAACTACTAAAGATGATTTAATGTATAATTACTTACGATATGGTATGAAACCTAATGCATCTTTAGAGGATGTTTATAACTTATATAAAGGTGCAAATCAAAACGAAGAAAATCTTGCATTAGTAACCGATAGATTCAACCTATTAAAAAATCTTACTCCAGGAAATACATCTCCTGAATTTGTTTATGAAAACCATAAGGGTGGAGAAACTAGTTTGGCAGATTTAAAAGGGAAAGTGATTTATGTAGATGTATGGGCTACTTGGTGTGGACCTTGTAAAAGAGAGATTCCTTATTTAAAAGAAGTTGAAAGCGAATATCACGGTAAAAACATTGAATTTGTTAGTATTTCTATCGATGAGAAAAAAGATTACGATGCATGGAGAAATATGGTATCCGATAAAGAATTAGGCGGTATTCAATTAATGGCGGATAACGATTGGAAGTCTAAATTTGTAACTGATTATGGAATAAAAGGAATCCCTCGTTTTATCCTTATTGATGCCGAAGGAAATATAATTAATTCCGATGCTCCTAGACCTTCTAGTAATGATATTAGAGAAATATTGGATGGCTTGTTATAATAAAAACAAACTTTAATAAATTAAAACTCCTTTCCATTTTTGAAGGGAGTTTTTTTATGCATTAGATTTATTATCTTCTTTTGTTTCTTCCAAAAATATATTTAAATATGCAGTACTTATAGCATCAATTATATCTGAAGCAAGTATAGCTTCAAATCCATGGTCTTTAGATGCAATATCGCCAGCATCTCCGTGTAAATAAACGCCAAATAAAGCGGCTTCTAACGGCAAATAGCCTTGAGATAACAATCCTGTTAGTATTCCAGCCAATACATCGCCACAACCAGCGGTAGCCATTCCGGGATTCCCTGTGGTATTTATATATACATCCCCATTATTAATGATCAAAGTATTAGCCCCTTTAATCAATAATATAACTTGATGTTTTTCTGAAAAGAATTTTGCCATTTCCATTTTTTGATAATCATCTTCCCAATCCCCTATCAACCTTTTTAATTCTCCAGGATGAGGTGTTAAAATGGAATCTTTTGGAATTGATTTTAACAATTCATTGTTTTCAGAAATGCAATTCAATGCATCTGCATCAATGACTAATGGAGATTTTGTATTTAAAAGAAATTCTTTAAAAGTTGAGACTGTTTTTTTATTGGTACTCATTCCCATCCCTATACCAATAGCTGAAGGTGCAAAGTTTATAGCAATAGATTCGATATATTCATTAGAGCTATCTGTTATCACCATAGCTTCTGGTAAAGAAGATTGAAGAATTGAATATCCACATTTAGGAACAAAAGCAGTAACCATCCCCGCTCCTATTTTTAGCGCAGCCTTACAAGCTAAATATGTAGCACCAATTTTCCCATAACTACCCCCAACAATAAGGCAATGACCGTAGGTTCCTTTATGGTCAAATTTACTTCTAGGTCTGTAAAGTTCTTGAGCGTCGTATTTATCAAATAATGTAGCAATTGGATCTTCGGAATTTAAATATTCTTGATCGAGTCCAATATCTAATACATCAAAAGACAAGCAGAATACCGCAGTTTCAGGTAAAAAGAAGGCCAATTTTGGAGCTTGAAAAGTTAAGCTATGATCCGCTTTTATAATAGCTTCAGTATCTTCTATTGCTTTATTAGAGTATAATCCACTAGGAATATCGATTGCTAAAATAAAGGCTTCAGAGTTATTAAGGTGCTGTATTAATTGTTTAACCCAACCTTTTGGGGCACGATTTAAACCAATTCCAAATAAAGCATCAATAATAATATCCTCAGTATTAAGTTTAGGAAAATCTTCTTCCGATGTCATTAAAATAGGCCATTCACTACTTACTTCTTTAATTAAATTGTAATTTATTAAAAAATCCGGAGAGCGTTTATCTGTAAAATTAGTGATATAAACATTTACATGATAGCCATGAATTAACAACAGTCTAGCCATTACAAGCCCATCTCCACCATTATTCCCGATACCACAAAAAACATGAATAGGAACTTGTGCTCCTTCTAACTTTTCGTGAAGCCAGTTAAAACAAAGTGTTGCTGCATGTTCCATTAAATCTACAGATTGCATCTTTTGATTTTCTATAGTTATAGCATCTGCTTTGTAAAATTGTTGGTTTGAAAATAATTTCATCGATAAAATTTCTTCCTGCAAGTTAGCAAGCTTCTTGAAAAGAATCAAGTAAAAATTCCCTTACGTTTATTGATTATAATATATTTGAACTTGCATTAATAACAAATGAATTATTATAAACTAGGGCTTGGCATTTCATTAATAGTTTTAACTGTTTTATTGTTTTACTATGAAATTGTTTTTAATAGAGCAGATAAAGGAGATTATACAAGATATTATTTTAAAATTAAAATATATACTGGAATAATTGTTTTATTTATAACTGGAGTTATTCTTACTTACAATAGCATATTTTATTAATATCTTTGTAAAACATTTAGAATTTAAGTTTAATTAAATGAGATTCCTGCTTTTGCAGGAAGTTTACTATGACAAAAAATATTGCACTATCACATATACACGAAGCACTAGATGCTAAAATCGTTCCTTTTGCAGGATATAATATGCCTGTATCTTACGAAGGCGTAAATGCAGAGCATGAAACTGTTCGTAAATCTGTAGGAGTTTTTGACGTTTCACATATGGGAGAGTTTTTGGTAATGGGTCCAAATGCTTTAGACCTAATACAGAAAGTTACCAGTAATGATGCTTCAAAAATTGTTGACGATCAAGCACAGTATAGTTGCTTTCCTAATGAAACAGGTGGTATTGTAGATGACTTAATAGTTTACCGTTTCAATGCAGAAAAATGGTTATTGGTGGTAAATGCTTCTAATATTGAAAAAGATTGGAATTGGATTAGCAGTCAGAATACCATGAATGCAGAATTGAAAAATATTTCTGATGATTATTCTTTATTAGCAATTCAAGGACCAAAAGCAGTGGCAGCAATGCAGTCTTTAACTTCGGAAGATTTAAGTGCAATTAAATTTTATCATTTTAAAGTAGCAGATTTTGCAGGAATAGAACATGTTATTATAAGCGCTACAGGATATACCGGAAGCGGTGGATTTGAAATTTATTGTAAGAATAGCGATGCAGAACAAGTTTGGAACAAAGTCTTTGAAGCTGGGGAAGCCTTCGGAATAAAACCTATAGGATTAGCAGCTAGAGACACCTTAAGATTAGAAATGGGATATTGCCTTTATGGTAACGACATTAACGATACTACTTCACCAATTGAAGCAGGATTAGGTTGGATTACAAAATTCACAAAAGAATTTACAAATTCAGAAAACTTGAAATCTCAAAAAGAAGAAGGAACTTCTAGAAGACTTATTGCTTTTGAATTGAATGAACGTGGAATTCCACGACAGGGTTATGATATTGTAGATGATCAAGGAAATATTATTGGAGATGTAACCAGCGGAACTATGTCGCCATCATTAAACAAAGGTATTGGTATGGGCTATGTAACTACGGAACATAAAAAAGTAGGTACACAAATTAATATTCAGATTAGAAAAAAAGCAGTACCAGCTACCATTATTAAATTACCATTTTATAAAGCATAATTTTGAATAGAGTCCTCATTCTTGGTGCTAGTGGATTTATAGGAAATGCTATTTATAAAGAGCTTCTGCCCTATTTTAATGTTTCTGGAACTTATTTTTCTTCCAAACCAGAATTTGATGACAATAAGGTATTGTACAAGTTCGATGTGGAGAAGGGCAATATTAATACCATACTTGAAGAGGTAGAACCTAATTTTATAATATCCAGTCTTAGAGGAGATTTTGTATCACAATATAACATCCATCAGCAACTAGTAGAATATACATTAAAGCAGAAAAAGTGTCGTGTTCTATATTTATCTACTGTGAATGTATTTGATGCGAAATATAAGTTTCCTTCTTATGAAGATGATACTGTATTAGCAGAAAGTGCATATGGTAGGTTTAAAATTTCGATAGAAAAGCTAATAAGTACCCTGCCCAAATCCAAATATGCAATACTAAGGTTGCCCATCGTTTTAGGTGTAAATTCACCAAGGCTCATACAGTTAAAGAAAGCTTCTCAACATCAAGCGGATTTTGAAGTTTACCCTAACCTGATTGTAAGCATTACTACAGCTGATAAAATTGCCCAACAAATACATTATATCATCAATAAAAATAAGGTCGGTATTTTTCACTTAGCGAGTAATGACGTGATTCACCATAGTGATTTGTTTAAGGAGTTATCAGAAATACTTTCTCTTAATCAAGTTGTATTCAGGCAAATATTTACTTCAAATAAAGAGGCCTATTTGGCTATACTTCCTAAGGAAAATAAACTACCAAGAAATTACAGAATAACAGTATCTCAAGTTATAAATGATTGCACTTTAAAAGAAGAAATAACAACTTTAATAAAATAATATGGAAGCATTAACCGAAAAAATAATTTTAGAAAAAATTCAAGATTTTCAAGATTGGACCTATAATGAAAATGCGATTCATACCTCTTTAGAGTTTAATGATTTTAAAGATGCGTTTTCTGTAATGACAAGAATTGCTTTTGAAGCAGAAAAATTAAATCATCATCCAGATTGGACAAATGTCTATAATACATTGCAAATCAGCCTTACCACTCATGATGCAAATGGTGTTACTCAAAAAGATTTTAATTTTGCAAAAATCATTGACGAATTAGTAAGTTAGTTGATAATTTAAAAATTTTGAGAAGAAAAGTATTTTGTTAAATTTGTTAAAATAATTAAAAGTATGGGAAGAGCTTTCGAATTTAGAAAAGCAAGAAAAATGAAGCGTTGGTCAGCAATGTCCAAAGCATTCACTAGAATTGGAAAAGACATTGTAATGGCTGTAAAAGAAGGAGGACCAGATCCTGCTTCTAACTCACGTTTACGTGCTGTGATACAAAATGCCAAGTCGGTGAATATGCCGAAAGACAATGTAGAAAGAGCTATCAAGAAAGCTTCCGAAAAAGGACAAGGAGATTATAAAGAAGTACTTTTTGAAGGTTATGCACCACATGGAATCGCTATATTAGTTGAAACTGCAACCGATAATAACACCCGAACTGTTGCTAATGTTAGAGCTTGTTTTAGCAAATGCGATGGTAATATGGGTACTTCGGGCTCTGTAGTTTTTATGTTCGATCATACCTGTAATTTTAGAATACCTTCGGAAGGATTAGATGCAGAAGAAGTGGAATTAGAATTTATAGATTTTGGTGCAGAAGAAGTTTTTGCAGATGATGACGGTATTTTAATTTATGCTCCATTCGAAAACTTTGGTGCCATACAAGCAGAATTAGAATCTAGAGAAATTGAAATTCTTTCTTCTGGTTTTGAACGTATCCCACAGGTGACCAAAAAAATAAGTGATGACTTAGTGCCAGACGTTGAAAAATTACTAGAGAAACTAGAAGAAGACGATGATGTTCAGAATGTATACCATTCTATGGATGAATCTGATTAACACAAAATAAATACAACTATAAAAAAGCCGCTTAATAGCGGCCTTTTTATTTAAGAATATTCTGGATTCTTTCCTTTCACTCCTTTAAAAAAAGACCGAAGAAACTCCGTATCCTTTTCTATATCATTTGTAATATAATAAGGTTTTCCTATTCGCACTTCTTTATGTTCATAATCAAAAGCTACTGGAATAATAGGTACATTGGCTTTTTGAGCAATATAATAATATCCAGTTTTCCAAGTATCTACTTTTTTTCGAGTTCCTTCTGGAGCCATTGCCATTCTAAACTCTTCTTTCTCCAAAAATATTTGAGCAATAGCATCTACCTTATTTTGTCCTGAGGTTCTATCTAATGCTGCACCTCCCATGTATTTAAAATAATAACCAAAAGGCCAAGTAAATAATTCTTTCTTTCCTACCCAATTGATTGGTGTATTTAAAATACCTCTGGTAAACACGCCAATAAAGAAATCATACCAACTTGTATGTGGTGCAACAATCACTATAGACTTCTTGATTTGAGGACTAAAATCACCTTCTAACTTCCAACCAAAAACAGTATTGAAAATAAACTTATATAAAAACATATATAAATATTTTACATTTTCAAATACATTCCTTTTAGCTTCTCACGGGTCATGACAGATTCCCATTCTTCCCCCAAAGCGTTTTCCCATAATGGCACCAAACTTAAAGCGATATCAATCATAATATCAATCT
>CAJXYJ010000083.1 GCA_913063255.1 uncultured Flavobacteriales bacterium
CCTAATCCTGTTACTCTTTTCATAACTTTCGGGTTTTAATTATTGAAATTTAATAGTATTTTATCTACAATTACTTGAGCTAATTTTTTTTTACTTTCTATAGTCCATCCAGCTACATGTGGGCTTAAAATTACATTTTCCATTTTTAATATCTCCTGAAGGGCTTCAGGTATTTTTGAAGTAAATAAAGATTCAAACGAGCTTTTTTCATATTCTAAAACATCTAATCCAGCTCCTAATATTTTACCAGAATTTAATGCTAAAACTAGGTCTGAAGCAATCACACTTTTTCCTCTTGCAGTATTAATAAACCAAAAGGGTTTTGAAAAATTAGCTATAAATTCTGAATTTATCATTTTGTTGGTTAAGGTCGTCCAAGGAGTATGAAGACTGACAATTTCAGTCTTTTCTTGAAACTCTTCTAGGGAAACTTGCCTTGCGTTTTCATCTCCTACACCTTCTAAAATATCATAACAGATAACTTTACATTCGAAGCCTCTTAGTTTTTTTGCAAAGGCCTTACCCATATTTCCATAACCAATAATCCCCACTGTTTTTCCATCGAGTTCTATCCCTCTATTCTCTTCACGATGCCATAATCCCTTCCTTATTTCTTTATCGGCTTTATTTAGTTTGTTAAAAAGGGAAAGCAACATTCCTAAAGCATGTTCGCCAACAGCATTTCGATTTCCTTCTGGAGCTGAAATAAGAGCAATTCCTTTAGCTTTAGCATAAGGAATATCAATACTTTCTAATCCTGCACCAACACGAGCTATAAATTTTAAATTGCTTGCAGCTTCAATAAATTGTTTATCGCATTTAAATCGACTTCTAATTACAATTCCATCGTAATTTGAAATAATACTTTCAATTTCAGATTTGGAAGAAATATAATCTTCTTCATTTATAAATCCAGCTTCTTCTAACTGACTTATTAATAATGGATGATTGCTGTCTAAATGAAGGATTTTCAAAACTTAAATTTTAGGATAGTTGCTAACGGTATTTTTGTGTTTTATATTTCCAGTATGTGCTGTCGTAAGTTTTTCGAACAATAGCACATGTACTTCCTCTCCATCTTTTGTGATTGGGCAATGTGAAACACCTTTAGGAACTACAATAATTTCTCCTTCAGAAACAATTTCAACCTTATCTTTAAAATGCATTTCTAAAGTGCCTTTAATTACATGAAATAATTCGTCTTCGTCCTCGTGTTGATGCCAAACAAACTCCCCTTTTATTTTTGCTAAAAGTACTTGCATATCATCTACTATAGCTATTTGATGAGGATGCCAGTTTTTACTGAATCTAGAAAATTTTTCTTTTATATTTATGGTATTCACAAATCTTGTTTTTAGAGAAACAAGGTACTAATTTCTTCTGTGATTTTGGTTGGGCGAAGTGTTTTACTGTTGAGTAAGCACCAAATAGTTTTTGCTTCTATTAATGTTTTATTGTCTTTTATTCTTATAATTTTATATCGTCGTTCACTTTTAACACCTTCATTTTTTTCAATCCAGGTGGAGATTTCTAACTCTTCTCCTTCAAAAGCTTCTCCTCTATAATCTATGGAATGATGGATAACATACCAAACATATTTTTTATTAAACGCTTCGGTTACTACTAAATTCCAATGGGTTTCAGCAATATCTAGGCACCATTCCATATAGGCTAAATTATTAACATGGTTCCTAATATCTATTGCAGAAGAAGGGACTGTAAATTGTTTGGTGAAAATTTCAGAAATCAAAATCCAAGAATTATTTTAGAGATATAAAAGAATAGAAAAATACCAAAAATATCATTACTTGTTGTTATAAATGGTCCTGTTGCAATTGCAGGATCAATTCCTTTTCTATCTAGTACAATAGGTACAAATGTTCCAATCAATGCTGCAATGATAATAACAGAGAGCATAGAAATGGCAATAGTAATACTTACGATAGTTTCTTGTCCTACAATCTGTCCAAATATAATGACCAATAAACCAAGAATAGTTCCATTGATAAGCGCCAGGCCAACCTCTTTAAGTAATCTAGTGATAAGGCTTCCTTTTACAACATCGTTTGCTAAACCTTGTACAATAATTGCACTGGATTGAACTCCCACATTCCCTGCCATAGCAGCAATAAGCGGAGTAAAGAAAAATAGAATTGGGTAAGTGGATAATGCCTCTTCGAAGCCTTGTAAAATATAGACAGATCCTAAACCACCAAATAGACCCAATACCAACCAAGGCAATCTTGCTCTTGTTAATTGTAATATGCTATCATCAGCTTCCACATCCTGAGAAATACCAGCCGCCATTTGATAATCTTTTTCGGCTTCTTCTTTGATAAAATCAACAATATCATCGATGGTAATTCTTCCTACCAAGATTCCGTTTCCATCTACTACTGGAATTGCTTCTAAATCATATTTTTGCATAATACGAGCCACTTCTTCATCATCAGTATCCACAGTAACAGAATCTACATTTGGGATATAAACTTCACTAATATGGGCTTTTGCAGAAGCAGTTAATAAGTCTTTTAAGGAAAGTCTACCAGTTAATTTTCCATCTTTATCGGTTACATAAATAGAATGAACACGAGTTACATTTTCAGCCTGTCTACGCATTTCTCGAACGCAACCAGCTACAGTCCATGACTCCTTAACTTTTACTAACTCTTTTGCCATTAAAGCACCAGCAGTATCATCATCGTAGGTTAAAAGTTCAACGATATCTGAAGCATGGGTTTCATCTTCAATTTTTCCGATTACTTCTTTCTGAATATGGTCATCCAATTCTGCAACTACATCGGCAGCATCATCGGTGTCCATTTCTTCTAGCTCTTGAGCGATTTCCTCTGGCGAAAGACGTTTAAGTATTTTTTCACGAACATCTTCATCTAGCTCCATTAGAGCTTCAGAAGTAATTTCGCTTTCTAATAATTTTATTAAATAAGTGGCTTGTTTAGAGTTTAGTTCTTCTAATAGATCTGCAATGTCAGCAAAGTGAACATCTTGTAGTAAAGATTTAATAGCAAGATCCTCCTTATTAACAATAAGTCTTGCTACTTGTTCAATATAATCAGCTGTTAGTTGAAACTGCATCTTCTTCCAATTTTTGTGTAAGCGTTATAAATTGTGAAACCGAAAGTTGTTCCGGACGCTGCCCAAAGATAGTATCTTCTTTTAATTTATCGGAAAGATTAAAGCTTTTTAAGCTATTACGCATTGTTTTTCTTCGTTGTTGAAAAGCAGTCTTTACCACTTTAAAGAACATTTTTTCATTACAAGGAAGGCTAAAATCTTCTTTTCGAATCAACCGAAGGACACCACTATCCACTTTTGGTGGTGGTTGAAAAACAGTAGGAGGGACAGTAAACAGATATTCCGCATGGTAATAAGCTTGCACTAAAACCGACATAATTCCGTAAGCTTTACTTCCTTCTTTTTCGCAAATACGTTGGGCGACTTCTTTCTGAAACATCCCTGTAAACTCTGGAATTTGTTCTTTCCACTCCATCATTTTAAATACAATCTGTGTAGAAATATTATAGGGAAAATTGCCAGTTATCGCATAAGGCTCTCCATTGAAAAAATTTTCTAAATCGAATTTTAAAAAATCAGCTTGAATTACTTGAAGTTTCTTGTTCTTAAAATGTTTCGCTAAATAGGTAACAGATTCCCTATCTAATTCCATAGCGATTACCTCTATATCTTTTTCAACCAAATACTTGGTAAGAACACCCATTCCTGGACCAATTTCTAAAACATTTTTATAGCCTTTGAGAGTAAGAGTATCTCCAATTTTTTTAGCAACATCTTCATCCTTCAAAAAATGTTGACCTAGATGTTTTTTGGCGCGTACTTGTTTGTTCATTTTTAGGAAGACTTTGTATATATTATTAATCCGTTTATTAATAAATTACTATTGAACTATTTTTCTTTCAAATAAATGAACAAAAAAAATCAATTTTTAAAAAAAAATATAGTGAAAAAATGTTAAAGTTTTATCGGTTTTAAATAGAATCCATTAAACAAATATAATGTAAAAACCCATATTTTTATATACTTTACATAGATTAGGTTTTTTAAAAAGGTTTTAATGACTTTATAAATAGAGTGTTATGTAATTAACTAAATAGAGAAAAGGTTTTTTTATTCAAGTATTCTTCTATTTTTGCGAAAATCATGTTCTAAATTTTATATCCCCAAAATGATAAACTTTACTAAAAGTAACCTACTTGCTATGGCATTTATTTGCCTATTTGTATCCTGTACTACCGACGAAATTGAGTCTCTAGATGAGTCAAATTATGAAATCGACCTCAACCTTTCTTTAGAAACGGATTGGGAAATGGCAGATGAAATTCTAGACTTAATTAATGACTATAGATCCGCTCAAGGGCTTATGGTAATAGAAAAAGATCAGGCACATGCCTCTGCTTTTGCTGTAAAACATACAAAATATATGATTGATTTAAAACAAGTTAATCATGACAATTATTCCGAACGTTCCGGAGCCCTAATGAATAAAGGGGCAATACAAGTTGGTGAAAATGTGGCTTATGGATATGAAACTGCCGAAAATGTTGTATTTGCATGGATTAATAGTCCCTCTCATAAAGATATTATTGAAGGTTCATTTACACACTCTGGTTTTGGTGTTTTAAAAAACGCAGATGGGAACTATTTTTTTACTTTACTTTTATATAAACTGGATTAATTTTTTTGGCATCCCGAATGTTTTATATAGCATTACTTTTTTCTTTGAAAGACTTAATTAATGGTGACAAAATACTCATCAATAATTTCAAGCTCCGTTCTAAAAGAAAGCATTTTATCTGCAAATTTAACCAACCCTTCCTTTTTTAATTTCTCAGCGTCGAATTTGTAATAGTTATCTAAATCTTCTCGAGATTTAGCTCTGTATTGTATGGCATAAGTTACCCCTTCCATATCTTCTTCTACTAGAACTTTGGTGAGTCTAGCCTCTGTAAACTTACCAGTTGCTAAAACTTCAGGGATGTGGTTTTTAATCCATGACAACCATTCTTCATGGATGCTTTCCTCTATGTTTACAGTGACGTTATAAATAATCATTTTTTGTTTTTTTAAGGTTTTTTGTTTTCACTCAAAATGAAAAGTAAAGAAGTTTTATTCAATTTCATCTCCTCTTAGTGCTCTATATTTCTTACGAGCTTCTATAAAATAAATACTATCTGCAAAATTAAAAATGATTTGCTCATAATATTGTTTCGCTTTTTCCGGTTGGTCTAATTTTGTTTCGTATAATTTTGCTAAATGATAATGCGCATCATCTGCTAAAATATCATCATTATAAAACTGTATTAATGCTAAATAAGAAGCTTCTGCTTTTGTATACTCATTCTTAATTTCATACAATTTCCCCATTTTTAATAAAGCTTCATCTTCAATTTTTTCCCCTTTATGGTTTTCTAGAATTTCTTTTAAAACGGAAATAGCTTCGGTTTCTCTTTTCTGTAATGCTAATAAATCTGCTCTCGCATATAACTTTAAAGCGGTTTGGGTGGAGTCTTCAAGAGAGTTGTCTCTTATCATTAAACTTAGTTGCATAGCATCATTAGCAATTAATTGTGATGCCGATTTTTTTAATACATCTAATTGTACTTGAGCCCAGATAAAATCACCTTTATAATAACTGGTTTTAGCAATTTTAAAACGAGCCTCTTGCGCCAATTTATCTCCTTTAACTTTTTTATCTATCTGAGAGTAATAAATTAAAGCTTGATTAAATTTTTCATCATATACTAGAATATCTGCTAATTGCATTTTTACACGAGCTTCTTGATAGTTGGATAGCTGTTCTTTAGATAGTTCTTTAAGATTAGAAATGGCTATTTCTTTTTTTTGAAATTGAAAGGCTAAAAAATAATTATAATCTATCTGAAGTCTATAGGTGTTTTTTCCGCGACCAAATTCATCTAGAAGTTCTTCATATTGTTTTTCAATTTTTGAATAATCCTTTTTCGAAGAAGTTTTAATGCTTATTTTCATAAGATGCTGATGTCCTTCAATTTTTGCTTCAGGAGTAGAGGCATTATCAATTAAATAAGTTACTATAACTGTAGCATTTTCATAATCTTCTTCAGCGATAGTTATAAATGCCAGATCTATAATTCCTCCCATATCCCCATCTCCCATACGTCTGTAAATCGCCTTTTCTTGTGTAAATGCTTTTTTGAAATCTTTTTGCTGAATAAACAACCAACTCAGCAATTCATTATATAATACGTTTGGGTTTTTCTGTAATTTTTGCAACAATGCCTTTTTTAATAAGACATTAGCCTCATTTAAAGGGTCATCTGTAATATACAAACTAAAATTTCTTTCAGCGAAACTTCTAAAGGTTTGATTTTTCTTTATTAATTCTAAATAACTACTAAACATTTTTTCTAGATTGCCCTGCTCTCCATAAAGTCTAGCTAATTGGTAACTAAAATCCTTTTCGGGATTAATTTCCATAGACAACTCATACGTTGTAACAGCTTGATCTAACAAACTGTATTTTTCAAAAGTGTCTCCTACACTATAGGCATAAACTACGTTGGTTTCTAAAAACTCAATGGCTTTATTATAGTTCACATTTGCAAGAGAATCTTTTTCTTGAAGAGAATAGTTATATCCTAGCTCGATAAACAATAAGGGATTAATTCTTTGAGAATTTTGCTTTTCTATTAATAGTAACTCTGCTTGTTTGTAATTTTCCAATTGTTGATGAGTGGCAACTAATGCCATAAAATAATCGATTCGATTTATTTTCTCATAAAGCTTCTCATAAAGTGCTAGTGCTTTTTCGTATTCTCCTTGATCAAAATAGTTTTTAGCTATTAAATCTTTTTGAGCACTTACCATGGTAATAGAAAGTAAAAATAAGAAGAATAAGAGTTTGCGCATGGGTTAAAGATAGGAAAATGCTTTCTTAAATAAATGTCAAAAAAATGAGTTATTTTTCTATAGGAAATCCTTTCAACTGACCCCAATCTGTCCAAGAACCATCATAAATGGAGGTATTGCTTAAACCTATAATTTCGGCAGCTAGCTGAAGAATACAAGCTGTAACTCCAGAACCACAAGTAAAAACCAAGTCTTTTTCTTTTAGAAGGAGTTTATTAAACACTAAATGTAATTCCTCTTTAGAACGAAATTTCCCTTGATGTAACACTTCTAAAAAAGGAAGGTTTATGGAGTTTGGGATATGTCCACTTTTTAAATTTTCTCTTGTCTCGGGAATCAATCCCTTAAACCTATCTTTAGAACGAGCATCAATAACAATCTCATTTTTAAGAGAGATATTTTCTAAAACTTGAAGAGAATTTCTAACTAATTCGGATTTATAATTAGCTTTAAAATCTCCGCCTTTGATCTTGTTTTGTTCTTTAGTTTCGCAATCTAGATTTTTGTCTTTCCAGTCTGTAAGTCCACCATCTAATACTGCAATAGAATCATGCCCCATAGCTTTAAACATCCACCAAACTCTAGGGCTAGCATAAACCCCTACATTATCATAAACAACAATATTACTTGTAGTATTTATGCCCAATTTTCTACATTCCTTTTCAAATAAAACTGCAGTTGGAAGCATATTAGGCAAGGGGCTATTTTTATCTGCAAAAACGTTTTTAAAGTCGAAAAACCGAGCACCTTTAATTTGAAGGTCTGGGTATTTAACTTCTAAGTTTGCAACATTGCTTTCTAAACTGGCATCCAAAATAACCAAGTCAGGGTCATTGAAGTTTTCAGAAAGCCAAGCTGTAGAAACTAATGGTTGCATATGGTTTTAGTTAATCATATCGAAACCACAATAAGGGACTAAAACCTCTGGGACTCTAATGCCTTCTGGGGTTTGGTAGTTTTCCAGAATACCTGCCAATACTCTTGGTAGCGCTAAAGCACTTCCGTTTAAAGTGTGTACTAATTTATTCTTTTTGTTATCGTCTTTATACCGCAGTTTTAATCTATTGGCTTGAAAAGTTTCAAAATTGGAAACAGATGAAATCTCTAACCAACGATCTTGTGCAGTTGAAAACACTTCGAAATCATAGGTTAGCGCAGAAGTGAAACCTAAATCTCCACCACACAAACGAAGAATACGGTAAGGAAGTTTAAGATCCCTTAAAATATCTTTAATATGTTCTACCATTCCGTCAAGAACTTGATAACTATTATCTGGGTGTTCTATGCGTACAATTTCAACTTTATCAAATTGATGCAGTCTATTTAATCCTCGAACATGTGCACCATAACTTCCAGCCTCTCTTCTAAAACAAGGAGTATAAGCAGTACAAGTAATTGGTAAATCTGATTGCGCTAATAAATTACCTCGAAACATATTGGTTACCGGAACTTCTGCAGTTGGAATTAAATACAAATCATCTACAGTAGCATGATACATTTGTCCTTCTTTGTCTGGCAATTGTCCAGTACCAAAACCTGAAGCTTCGTTAACCATTAGCGGTACTTGGTATTCTGTATATCCTGCTTCTGTATTTTTATCTAAAAAATATGCAATCAAAGCACGTTGCAATCGAGCACCTTTTCCTTTATAAACCGGAAATCCAGCGCCAGTAATTTTCACACCTAATTCAAAATCAATGATGTCATACTTTTTTGCCAACTCCCAATGTGGTATCGCATTATCATGAAGTGTAGGAACTTCACCTTCACTAAAAATGTCCTCATTATCGTTTTCATCGGTTCCTGCTGGAACTGAAACATGAGGAATATTAGGAATGGTAAATAACAATTCTTGCAATCTGATTGTTGCATTGTTTAAAGTTTCGGAAAGCTCCTTAGACAATTCTTTTAATTGAACGGTCTTCTCTTTTAATAGATTGGCTTTTTGAGCTTCTCCATTTTTATAGAGTATTCCTATTTCTTTGGAAAATGTATTGGATTGTGATAGAGTTTCATCCAATTTTGTTTGCGTTGTCTTACGTGTTTCATCTGCCTTTAACACCTCTTCAAAAAGTTGTGTAGCATCAAATCCTCGCTTGGTAAGCGCTGTTATAAATTTTTCTTTGTTTTCGCGTATTTCGTTTACTTGTAACATTTTCCTAAAACTTTAAGCTTGCGAAGTTACACAGACCTATTAGGTTATCAAAACCTGATTGACCTTATTTACAGTATTAAAAAGAAGGAAACTTTACCATTCTCCAGCATAATTAAGATTTTCTCCCGAATGGTATTTTAAATATTCAAATTTTAAGTTTAGAATTTGTCTTATATGAAGATAGTCATGCGCCAGCCAATTAGATAAAAATAATTTCGCAGACATGAGTCCTAATTTAGGATGAGAATAGCTATTATCCCATTTTGGAGATTTTAGTTGCTGTAACCCATGAAGCGAATTTACTCTTTCATTTAGTAAAGCATCTACTTTAGCATTATAATTTTGTTCTAAATAGTTTCTGTCAATCACCCAACTAACAGGGTCAATGGGAGGTAATGTTCTTTCAGGGTATTCTAAAACAGAATGTACTCTAGTTCTAAAATCTTCAATTTCTTCGTCAACTAAATGACAAACAATTTCAAGTAAACACCACTTATTTTGACTTGGCTTCCATAGATATTCTTCTTTTGAACAATTTAAAAGCAAATCTTTAAAAACGTTATTATTTCGTTCTAACTCTTGAATTATTTTAATTGAATTCATCGGTTTTCTTTTTTATGATAATCTTCTGGTGAAGGCAATAACCATTCTGTGTGGATAAAAGGACTCCATTTTTGTATGGCGATATCTACTTCTGGATCTGTAAATGGAAAATAAGGACCTCCATTAATACTAACCTTGGCATTCATATAAACCGCAACGTCTTTCCCCTTTTCTTTTTCTATATTTTTTATTTTCTGGGATAATTGCCAGAGTAAATCAGGTTTTGTCCTAACGACTCGACGTTGTTTGTTTGACAATATCTTACCGTAATCATAGATTTCTTTTTCTCCTGTTGCCAAATCTTCTACACGCACAGTTAAAGTTCCACTTTTTGATCTTAGCATCATTCTCCAACTTAAACGGTGGCCTTCTTCAGTCCAAAGAACATCATCTTGGATGACCCAATGTCGAAGAGGAAGCCCTATTTGAAACATAAAATACACAAAAAATATACCGATCAGTATATTACTGTGTTTTGGTATGATAATTTCGTTATTGGTATAGATTTGCTTCTTTGGTAAAAACCGTTTTTGAAGAGTTTCAGAACTAAAGAAAAACAAGGCAAAGGCAATAGACATATATGGAAATATCCCTACTTGAAACACTATAGAATTAAACAAATGAAAGAATAAGGATAGGTAAAAGCCTAATTGTCTGGTACGTTTCCAGAGTAACATTGGGATAATTAATAAATCGAATAGGATTCCGAAATAAGCTATCACATAATGCACCCAAGTCTCTTGTAGCAATTCTCCAATAAGCCAATAGCCTTTTTTAGATTTCATAAATAATCCAGGAGCAGTGCCATTTAGCCAGTCGGGATACCATTTAGCAACAGATCCGTAAATAAATACAATAGCGACTTGTAAAATTATAATCCCTTTACACCATTGTGGCATTGCGGATGATTTAAAAGAAGGCTTGAATTTTGCATCTAAAGAAAAACCTTTATTCGCTGGTAATAATGCCATCAACCAACACAATAATACCATTAAATAATAATGATTATTATAAGAAGTTTTTTGCATAAAATATACAGAGGTCCACATCAAGGCATAGAAAAACATCGCAGTCCGATATTTATAACCCAGCATAACCATAAGTCCGAAGATGCCCATGATAACAAAATAGAAATACATGCCAGATCCTATAAATACTTGTAGAAAATCGAAGCCTATAAAATTAAATGTAAATTCAGGTTCTACTAAAACACGACGAACCCACCCAGTTGCAATTGCTCCAAAAGCCTCTAAAGAAATTAATAATCCAAAAACTGCCCTAAAAAGAACAAGACCTGTATTATCAACTTGTTTAAAGAAGAGGTTTTTCATATTATTCTATATAGTTTCTTGCAAATTTTTCATCTTCCCGAATTGCATCTTTTAATTCTTCCACTGAATTAAATTTTTTTTCATCTCTAATTCTAGAGAGAAATTCAAGATGGATGCGTTGTTGGTATAAATCTTTATTATAATCTAGAAAGTAAGTTTCTATAGTTTTTATAGTTCCTCCAACCGTGGGGTTTGTTCCGATGTTTGTGATTCCGAAAATTTTTCTACCAGAAATTTCGGATTGTACAATATACACCCCTTCTTTAGGAATGAGTTTATATTCTTCATCAATATGTAGATTGGCAGTAGGAAAGTCTAAAGTTTTACCTATGCCACGACCTTTTACTATAGTCCCTGAAAGCATAAAGGAATAGCCTAAATACTTGTTCGTGGTTTCAATATTACCTTCTTTAATGGCGGTTCTTATTTTCGTAGAACTTATAGATACCTCTTCTAATTGTTGTGCACTTATCTCTATGACTTCAAAATCATAGGTTTTCCCAAATTCTTTTAGATCTTCTATGGTAGCATTTCTATTTCTGCCAAAACGATGATCATAACCTATAATTATTTTTTTTAGGTGTAATTTATTTACTAAAATATCCCTCACAAATTCTAGGGCGGTTAATCGAGAAAACTCTTTAGAAAAAGGGTGGACAATTAATTGATCCAATCCAGTTTTCTCTAATAGTTTTTTTCGTTCCTCTATCGTATTGATCAATTTGATATCTGCATCTTTTTGCAAAACCATTCTAGGATGTGGAAAAAAAGTGAGTACTACAGACTCTAAATTGTCCTTTTGTGCAGTTTTCTTTAAACGATCTAAGATTGCTAAATGACCAATATGCACCCCATCGAAAGTGCCAATAGTTACCACAGTAGGCCGGTCGTTATTATAGGAAGATAAAGAAGAAAACTCGTTCATATTATTTTCCGTTAAATGTATTCATCGTATTTGCCATTCCTGCCAAACCGAAAGATTTA
>CAJXYJ010000084.1 GCA_913063255.1 uncultured Flavobacteriales bacterium
TTTTCAACTGGATATTCACAAGACACAACAAGTACTGGTTATTCCGTAGGGCGTATGGACCTGCCAGACCCTACTAGCATAGAAGGTTTATATACATATGATCCAATTACAGATCGTTATATTTATACTAAAATAGTTGGTGATTTTACCATTACATACCCTTTAATTCTTACTCAAGAAGAGTATCAAGATTTGATTCTAAAGGAACAAATGAAAAGTTACTTTAAGGATAAGATTGATGCAACCGATGGAAGGAAAGAAAATTCTGAAGAACTTCAAAAAAACCTTATTCCAGCATTTTATGTAAATTCTGGATTCTTTGAATCGGTTTTTGGTGGAAATACTATAGAGATTATACCACAGGGTAGTGTTGAGATTGATTTGGGTTTATTATTTACCAAACAGGATAATCCAGCATTTTCACCTCGAAATAGGAAAAATTTATCTTTTGATTTTGACCAAAGAATTAGTTTAAGTTTAGTAGGTAAGGTTGGAGAACGTCTACAAATTACAGCGAATTACGATACACAATCTACTTTTGATTTTCAGAATCAAATAAAATTAGAATATACACCAACGGAAGATGATATCATTCGAAAAATTGAAATTGGTAATGTAAGTATGCCGCTAAATAGTTCTTTAATTAAAGGGGCACAAGATCTTTTTGGTGTAAAGACAGAACTCCAATTTGGAAAGACAAGCATAACGGGGGTTTTTTCAGAACAAAAATCGGAAACAAGAACAGTGGTTGCAGAAGGAGGCGCTACGGTTAATGATTTTGAAATATTTGCATTAGAATACGATGAAAACCGTCACTTTTTCTTATCTCATTATTTTAGAGATAACTATGATAAAGTGCTTTCACAATATCCATTTATTAATACAAATGTTCAGGTTACAAGGACAGAAATTTGGATTACTAACACAACAAATAGAACAGACAATGTTAGAAATATAGTTGCAATACAGGATATTGGGGAATCTAATCCAGAAAATATTGGATTGCCTTTTCCTCCAGGAGGATTTATAAATGCAGCAAGTGGAGCATATCCAAGCAATTCAAATAACGATTTTAATCCTTTGGGTATAGATGGGTCAGAGCCATCAATTTTAACACCTAATATTCGTGATATCGCTACTGTAGAAGCTGGTTTTGGCGGGTTAGAAGTAAGAGATGGTTTGGATTATGTTACTCTAGAAAATGCTAGAAGACTAGGATTAAACGAATATCAAATCGACACCCAATTAGGGTATATATCATTAAATCAACGATTAAATAATGATGAAGTATTAGCAGTTGCGTTTCAATTTACTGTAAATGGAGAGGTTTATCAAGTAGGTGAATTCTCTAGTGATGGTGTAGATGCAACAGGAGGTACAATACCAGGAGAAGGAGATCAAGAACCTATTGAGGGAGTCTCACAAAATTTAGTAGTTAAATTATTAAAAAGTAATATTACAAATGTAAATGAACCTATTTGGGATATTATGATGAAAAACATCTACCCACTTGGTGCTTTTCAATTAGAACAAGAAGGATTTAATTTAAATATATTATACACAGACCCATCTCCTCAAAACTTTATTACTCCAGTTGATGGGGAATCCTTTCCTGAACCAGAAGAAGGTGAACAAGCGCTGGAGCAAACGCCTTTATTACGAGTATTTAATTTAGATCGTTTAAATTTTAACGGAGATCCTCAACAAGGTGGTGATGGTTTCTTTGATTTTCTTCCAGGAATTACTGTAGATACACAAAATGGTAGAATAATATTTACAAATCTTGAGCCTTTTGGATCCCATTTATTTAAAGCTTTAGATAACGATCCAAATGGTGGTTCTGAAGATTATGATATTCCAATCACCTATAATCCTAATCAGGAAAAGTATGTGTTTAGATCACTTTATACCGAAACTAAAACACAGGCGGAACAAGAACAAAGTGATAAGAATAAATTTCAATTAAAAGGAACCTATAAATCCACTGGGTCTGATGGTATCCCTATTGGTGCTTTTAATATACCTCAAGGATCTGTTACTGTAACAGCAGGAGGAAGAGTCCTAGTAGAAGGTGTTGATTATACCGTAAACTATCAATTAGGGAGAGTGCAAATCTTAGACCCTTCCTTATTAAGTTCTAATGTGCCCATTCAAATTACTACTGAAAATAATGCTTTATTTGGGCAACAAACAAAACGATTTACCGGGATAAATGTAGAACACTTTTTTAACGAAAAGTTTCAAATGGGAGCGACTTATTTAAACCTAAATGAACGTCCATTAACACAAAAATCTTCATTTGATTCGGAGCCTATCAATAATACAATGTTTGGGATTAATGCAAACTATTCTACCGAAGTTCCTATTTTTACCAGATGGGTTAATGTACTTCCAAATATAGATACCGATGTAGAATCCAACATATCCCTACGAGGTGAATTTGCCTATTTATTACCTGGAGCACCTAAAGTGTCAGATCTAAATGGAAAAACTACTTCTTATGTAGATGATTTTGAATCTGCACAGACAAAAACAGATATTAGACCTCCATTAACTTGGTTTTTATCAAGTACTCCTGTCGGGCTTGGTGGAGAATTAGGGAATGGGGATTTGGCATATAATTACAATAGAGGAAAATTATCTTGGTATACTATTGATCCTGTTTTTTACAGTTCTCAGAGACCAGATGGGATTACTGTAGATGATTTATCTTCTCCATTTACACGTCGTGTTTTTAGAGATGAAATATTTCCAGATCAAGATATTATTGAAGGGCAAACACAAGCATTATTTACCTTAGATTTAGCATTTTCACCAACTCAACGTGGGCAATATAACTTTAACCCAGAAGCAAATGGTGGGAATGTTTTACCAAATCCTTTAGAAAGATTTGGTGGAATTACTAGACAATTAACAACTACAGATTTTGAACGTTCAAATGTAGAATATATCGAGTTTTGGTTAATGGATCCCTATCATCAAGTAGAAACGGTATCTAATGGTGGAGTTTTAAGTTTTAACTTAGGAAATATTTCTGAAGATGTTTTAAAGGATGGAAGAAAACAATATGAAAATGGATTGCCAAATGATGGGGGAACAAGCAACACAATACCCACAGCTTATGGTAAAGTGCCAACTAACCAATCTTTAGTATATGCATTTGATACCGAGGGGGAAGAACGAATCAATCAGGATATAGGTTACGATGGTAATAATGATATTTCTGAAGGGCAATTATTTCCAGAATTTGCTGGTTTAGAAGATCCAGCTGAAGATAATTACCAATATTTTTTACAAGCAGAAGGTAATATTGTTCAGCGGTATAGAAAATATAATGGTACTGAGGGTAACTCACCAGTAGCAGTTGGGAATACCGATAGAGGGTCAACTTCTGTACCCGATGTAGAAGATATTAATCGGGATAATACCATGAATACGGTAGATAGTTATTTTGAATACAATGTGAATATTACCCCCAATATGAGCATTTTAGATAACGAATATATTACCGATGTTAAGATTGAACCAGGAATTGTATTGCCTAATAATGAGGTTATTGAAGCAAGATGGATTCTTTTTAAAATTCCAATTAGTGAGCCGGATCAAGTCATAAATGGAGCTTCAGATTTTAGATCCATACGTTTTATGCGAATGTATTTGTCACAATTTGAAGAGGATGTTGTATTGCGTTTTGGTACTTTAGATTTGGTTAGAGGTGACTATAGAAGATTTTTATTGTCGTTAGAAGATGATGGATCAGATCCAGATTTAGACGATACTTTGTTTGAAAACTTAACCGTAAGTGTAATTGCTAACGGTGATAGACTACCTATTCCTTATGTAATTCCACCTGGAGTAGTTCGAGAAGAGTTAAATAATAATAATAATATTATTCGTCAAGACGAGCAATCATTATCCTTAAGAGTTTGTGGGCTAGAACCAGAAGATGGTAGAGGAGTTTACAAAAATTTTAATGTGGATATGCGTCAATATAAGAACTTAGAAATGTTTATTCATAATGAAACAACTTTGAATGATCTAGGGAATTCTGACTTGACGGATGGTGATATGGTTGCTTTTATTAGATTAGGAAATGACCTTACTCAAAACTATTATGAAGTCCAAATTCCATTAAATCCAACAGAATTTGGTGCTACTTCCCCAGAAGAAATTTGGCCTATTGAAAACAGAATGCTTTTACCTTTTGATTTATTGCAAAAAGTAAAAGCCTTAGTGTTAGCGAATCCTGATGATGATCCCTTCTATCGTCAATCTGTATTGGATCCTAATTTTTCTGGACCTGAAAATGAATTGACAATTGGTATGATAGGAAACCCTAGTTTTGGTAATGTAAGAACCATTATG
Organism: uncultured Flavobacteriales bacterium; assembly: GCA_913063255.1. Taxonomy (GTDB): domain Bacteria; phylum Bacteroidota; class Bacteroidia; order Flavobacteriales; family Flavobacteriaceae; genus Marifrigoribacter. Next base: position 4,366 of record CAJXYJ010000084.1, read on the forward strand.
TTGGGTGTAAAAAATAGTACTACTGGCGATATTTGTGGAGAAACATGGTTTAACGAACTTCGTATGACTGAGTTGGATAATGAAGGTGGATGGGCTGCAGTTGCAAGTATGGATATGAATTTCGCAGATTTTGCAGATGTAAGTGCGACGGGAAGAAAAAGCACAGTTGGTTTTGGTTCTATAGAGCAAGGTCCTAACCAACGAAGTTTAGAAGATGCACAAATTTATACTGTAGTATCCAACCTTAATTTAGGGCAATTACTACCACAAACATGGGGAGTACAATTACCCTTTAATTTTGGTTTATCTGAAGAGTTAATTACTCCAAAATATGATGAAGAATTTCAGGATATTGAGTTAGATGCAAGATTAGATGCAGAAACCAATTCGGCTGAACGGGATAAAATACAAGAACAGTCTGAAGATTACACTAAACGACAAAGTGTAAACTTTATAGGCGTTAGAAAAGATAGAACTGGAGATGCTAAACCAAAAATTTACGATATAGAGAATTTTACCTTTTCATATTCTTATAATCAAATAGACCATCGTGATTTTGAAATTGAAGAATCATTAGATCAAAATGCACGATTAGGAGGAACCTATAATTACAATTTCCAGTCTAAACCTGTAGAGCCTTTTAAAAAGAACGATTCAATATTTAGAAGTAAGTATTGGCAATTTTTAAAAGATTTAAATTTTAATTATTTACCTACAAACATATCTGTTGGCTCTAATTATGTGAGACAGTATAACGAGCAAAAATTTAGAGAATTTAATTTAGATGATAATAGTATTGGAGTGCCAACATTATATCAACGTAATTTCTTGTTTGATTGGCAGTACACAATTAATTATAATCTAACAAAGTCGTTACGATTTAACTTTACGTCTTCTAATAATCGTACCGTTAAAAATTACATAGAACCTAGTGGGCTTGTAGATAATTCAATTGGAATTTGGGATGGATTCTTTGATGTTGGAGACCCTAATCGACATTTTCAGTCCTTACAATTAAATTATGATATACCTTTTGATAAAGTTCCTTTCCTAAAATTTATTAGGGCAACCTATTCTTATACTGGAGATTTTCAATGGCAAAAAAGTAGTGATTTATTTAGTGAAATCGAAATTGATATAGATAATGGAGAGCCTGCTCAAGTTTATAATTTGGGTAATTCAGTGCAAAATGCCAATACGCATCGTATCAATTCTAATTTCGATATGAAAAACTTTTACCGCTATATTGGGCTTACGAAAAAAACTGTAAAAAGTAATTCTAGTAGTGCAAAACGAAGTGGCGCAGATGTTAAAGCTGGAATAAGAAATAATGAAACCTCTTCTAGTGGCGATATAAATGCAGAACCAAAGTTAAGCGCTGGTGATAAAGGACTTAATACGCTTATTGGTATTGTTACTATGGTGAAAAAGATCCAGATAAACTATCAAGAAAATAATGGAACTTTCTTACCTGGATATACACCTTCTGTTGGGTTTATTGGAACCTTAAAGCCTACTGCAGGGTATACTTTTGGTAGTCAGGCAGATGTAAGAGAATTAGCTGCACGTAATGGTTGGTTAACTATTTATCCAGAATTTAACGAGCAGTATACCGAAGTAGAATCTTCGCAACTAGATTATAATGCTGGTATCGAGTTAATACCAGGTCTAAAAATAGACTTAACAGGAAGTAGAATTTATGCTGAGAATTATTCAGAAAACTATATTGTTGAAAATGGATTGTATAGATCCTTAACACCAAGTTCCTTTGGAAACTTCAATATTTCTACTGTATTGATTAAAACGGCGTTTAGTGCTAGCGATGAAAGTAATTCCTCCGCATTTAATGATTTTAGAGATAATAGGTTTGTAATTGCAGATCGGCTTGCTAGAGAAATGGATCAAGAAAATCCTAATTATACGTATGCAATAGATGATGAAACAGGGTATCCAGTTGGATTTGGCCCTACTAGTCAGGATGTGTTATTGCCAGCTTTCTTATCTGCATATAAAGGCTCTGATGCTTCAAGTGAAAGTACAAGTATATTTAGGGATATGCCAATTCCGAACTGGGATCTTAAATACACTGGATTAATGAGGATTAATTGGTTTAAGAAAATGTTTAAAAGATTTTCAGTACAACATGGGTATAGATCAGGATATACTGTAAATCAATTTCAAACAAATTTAGATTATGATTCAGATAACCCATTAGATATTGATCAATCTGGTAATTATAAGTCAGAGATAATTTTATCTAATGTTAATCTTACAGAGCAATTCTCACCATTAATTCGATTGGATTTTGAAATGAAAAATTCAGTTAATATTCTTTTTGAATTGAGAAAAGACAGAGCACTTTCTCTTAGTTTTGCCAACAATATATTAACAGAAATTAAAGGGGATGAAATAATAATTGGTGCTGGTTATCGAGTTAAAGACCTTAGAATAGGAACTAATTTTGGCGGAAAAAAGAGAATCTTAAAAAGTGATTTAAACTTTAAATTAGATTTATCTAGAAGAGATAATAAAACGATTATACGTTATTTAGATATAGATAATAATCAAACAACAGCTGGACAAACAATATATGGAGCTCAATTATCTGTAGATTATGCACTAAGTAAAAGTCTAACTGCATTATTTTATTACGATCATACATTTTCGGAATATGCTATTTCAACAGCATTTCCACAGACTACAATTAGAACAGGATTTACCCTGCGCTATAATTTTGGAAATTAATTTAATAACCCTTTTATTTATAATATTATGAATGTACCGTCAAACTTAAAATACACAAAAGATCACGAATGGATTAGTATAGAAGGTGATATTGCAACAATAGGAATTACAGACTTTGCTCAAGGAGAACTAGGAGATATTGTTTATGTTGAAGTAGAAACTTTAGATGAGACATTAGACAAAGAAGAAATATTTGGAACTGTAGAAGCTGTTAAAACGGTTTCAGATCTTTTTCTACCACTTTCAGGAGAGATTGTCGAATTTAATGATAGTCTTGAAACAGAACCTGAAAAAGTAAATTCAGATCCATATGGAGATGGATGGATGATTAAACTTAGAATGACTAATACCGAAGAATTAGAGCAATTACTTGATGACGGAGCTTATAAAGAAATTATTGGGGCTTAAAACCCTTTTATCAATTGGCTTAGTTTATACACTTTTTATAACAACTGCTTTTTTATTACCAACAAGTGAAATACCAAAAGTCCGATTTGTTTATGTTAATGACAAAGTAGTCCATATTTTAATACACTTTATTTTATCATTTATCTGGGTGTCTTATTTTTTTATTTATAACAAAAGGAATATAAATTTTAAAAATTTATTGATTATCATATTGTTGTGCTTTTTTTACGGCATAATAATTGAGATTATACAACAACTGTTCATAGCATCAAGACATGCCGATATATTTGATATTTTGGCCAATACTATAGGGTCAATTTTAGGTGCTTTAGCGTTTAGGAATGTTAAAAACAGAATTATAACTTGAAATCTTTTATTTACTAAAGAATTTCTATATTTTAGCAACAATATTAATACACTACTATGAAACCTAAAAAGAATCCTAAATCAGATTTAAATCGTAGAAGTATGATATTTTTCCAACTAGGAATGGTATTAATGCTTTTTATTACGTGGCGAGCGATTGAAAACAAAACGTATGATAAGACAAATATATCTCAAGATGCCTTTGAGGTTAATGATGATTTGGAAGAAGATATTCCAATCACAAATACACCACCACCACCGCCACCACCACCACCACCACCAGCAGCTCCAGATGTAATTGTGGAAGTTGAAGATGAGGCTGATATTGAGGAGACGGTTATTGAATCTGCAGAAGTAGATCAAGAGGAAGAAATTGTAGAAATTGAAGAGATAGAAGAAGCTGTAGATGAAGAAATTGCTGATGTCCCATTTGCTGTAATTGAGAATGTTCCAATTTATCCAGGATGTGAAAAGAAAAAAAGCAATAATGAGAAGAAACAGTGTATGTCTGAAAAAATTCAAAAGTTTGTTCAGAAAAAATTTAACACTGAACTTGCTGGAGATTTAGGTTTAGAAGGAAGACAAAGAATATCTGTTCAATTTAAGATTGATAAACATGGAAACGTTGTTAATGTAAGAGCAAGAGCTCCTCATCCAAAATTGCAAGATGAAGCAATTAAAGTTGTAAAATCTTTACCTAAAATGATTCCGGGAAAACAAAGAGGTCAAGCTGTAGGGGTATTATATTCTTTGCCAATCTTATTCCAAGTAGAATTTTAAAATTACATAATATATAAAATATTAATCCCGCTTCTATTTTTTAGAAGCGGGATTTTTTTTTGGCACAACCCTTGTATTCATAAGAATATATTAACTTTTAAATATTCACATTATGAAATTATCTAAGAACAATTTAAACAATGACCAACCAAAAACATTGTCTAGACGAGACGATAAAAAGAGTGTTAATATTAAGTGGAATTCGAAATTGTTTTTTCAATTAAGTTTAATAATTAGTCTTTTAATCGTTTATTCTGTTATGCAGACTAAATTTGAAACTAAAGAAAAAGCGATAGTTATTCCGAAAATAAATTCTTTGGATGAACTTCCTTTTATTATGTACAGATTAGAAGAGCCAATTAAGAATAAAAAAAAGAAAGCAACAATAACAAAACCAAAAACAATTAGGAAAGTAATTGAGAACATTAAAAAAACTAAAAACACTTCTGATTTAGAAACAGACCTTTCAGATATAAATGAGCCAGATAAAGAAAAGGATTTTATCCCTAAAAAACCTGCAACTAATAATAAAAAGGTGGAGGAGAAAAAATCATATAATCTGGTTGGAGTAGAGCATGTTCCGGTTTTTCCAGGTTGTGAAGATTTATCTTCAAATATTGCTAAAAGGAATTGTATGTCTTTAAAAATTAAATCATTTATACAGAAGAAATTTAATGCCGATAAGTTTGATGTAATTAATACCAAAGGGAAGCAAACCATAAATGTTCAATTTTATATTGATGAATCAGGATTAGTTACAAATGTAATTGCAAGAGCTATAGATAAATCTTTAGAAAAGGAAGCTATTCGAGTGGTTTCAAAATTACCTAAAATGGAACCTGGCAGACAGGGAAATAAAGCTGTTAAGGTTCAATATATGATTCCTATAGTATTTAAAATAGATTAGTATTTACATGAGTCCCCATTTTTTGTTGGAATGAAGATGGGGATTATTTTATTTAAACATTGTAAAAATCCGTATCTTTCCAAAAATAATAATGTCTTTTTATAATGAAGAAATTTGCCTCATTTCTTATTTTTTTAATTGCCTTTACCTCATATTCTCAAATCACTACTGCTAATTTTGGGAAATATCCTGTTTTTAAAGAATGCTCTAATGTTACTATAGATTCTCTTGAAAATTGTTTTAATTTCACTTTGCAACAATTTATTTATACCAATTTTAAAACTCCGGAAATAGCTACTAATGAAAATTACAGCGGAAAAGCAGAGGTCTTTTTTGAAGTAACTAAAGAAGGTGAGTTTAAAGTTTTATATGTGGATGCTATCTATAATGAATTAAAAGAGGAAGCAAAACGAGTTTTTAATTTATTACCAAAAATCACTCCTGCTACCTATAATTCAAATCCTTCATACGTACAGTTTACAATTCCTATTAATATACCTTTAGAAGAACCCACTTTAGAAGAAAAATCTTTAAATGAGCAGTTGCTCGTTAATGATTTGACAAATGAATACAATGATATTGTTAAGCAGCCTTATACCAATGAGGAGTATAGAAGCAATATTAATATTCCATTATCTCATCAAAACTACAGTAGATTCGATGCTGCTTTAAACAAAGTAGGAACGAATAGTCATACAGGTCAAAAGCCATTTATTTATAGTGAAGTTAACAAGTACTATGATTTTGAAACTGAAAACCAAAAAATATTAAAGAATAAAACTTCTTGGTTTGGAAGAAAATGGTGGAATGAACATATGGTGACTTTAAAAGGAAAAGATTATTGGCTGACCGTAGACCCTGGAGTAGATTTACAGGTAGGTAAAGATGTGGATGCAGATATTGACACCTATAATAATACTCGGTTAGTTTATTTACAAGGAGGAATTGGAAATAAATTGAGCTTCTTTAGTGTAATCTATGAAAGCCAAGGAAGGTTTGCAGATTATTTTAATAGGTATGCAGAATCAATAAAACCAGACGGAGGTAATCCCGCAATCATACCTGGAAGGGGTATAGCAAAAGAATTTAAAGAAGACGCATACGACTATCCTGTTGCCACGGGTTATGTTTCTTATTCACCGTCTGAACATTTTAATTTTCAATTAGGTCATGGTAAAAACTTTATAGGCGAGGGACATCGATCTTTATTTTTAAGTGATAATGCAAGTCCGTATCCTTATTTTAAAATTAACACCACTTTCTGGAAAATAAAATATACCAATACCTGGATGGCTTTAAAAGACGTTCGCTCGGAAGTACTAAATGATAATCGATCCTATAAAAACAAATATATTGCGAGCCATTATTTAAGTTATAATATAACTAAACGGTTAAATATAGGTTTGTTTGAATCTGTTATTTGGGATAGTGCAGGTGATGGGGTTAACTTTTCATATATGAATCCAATCATATTCTATCAATCCATACAGTTTTCTACAGGTTCTCGATCTGGAAATGCTCTAATTGGCTTAAGCGCGAAATATAAAATTAATGACCGTATAAATATGTACGGACAATTTATAATAGACGAGTTTTCATCGAGCGATGTTTTTGGAGGGGAAGGTAGTTGGAAAAATAAAACAGGCTATCAAATAGGAATGAAATATTACGATGGTTTTGGTGTTAAAAATTTATTCTTGCAAGCAGAATACAATAGAGTAAGACCTTATACTTATTCTCATAATACAATTGTTTTAAATTATGGGCATAACAATCAATCTATTGCTCATGCCTATGGATCAAGTTTTTCTGAATTTATTTTAATAGGACACTACCATAAAGGAAGATTGTTTGGCGATGCAAAAATAATTGTTGCTCAACGAGGTTCAGATTTTAACACACCCGAGGATCAACTGTTTTATGGTGCAGATATTTATGGTAATGAAGACAATAGAGCATTTGAAACAGGAAATGAGGTTGCTCAAGGAAACACAATAGATTTTTTCTTTACTGAATTACAATTGGGATATTTAATTAACCCAGCTACAAGTTTAAAGGTTTACGGAAGTGTTATTTATAGAGATTATAGTCCTATGGTTAATACAGATGAAAATTTTGAAAGTCAAACCACTTGGTTCAATCTAGGAATAAGAACAGATCTATTTAATTG
>CAJXYJ010000085.1 GCA_913063255.1 uncultured Flavobacteriales bacterium
ATCTAAACCTAAAATGACACTTTTACCATTTTCTCCTTTAGTTTTTTTATAAAATCCTTGACCAGATTTACTTCCTAGCCATTTGTTTTCCATTAAAGTATTTATAAAATCTGGTAATTTAAATACTTCGTGTTCTTCATCGTTTGGACAATTATCATAAATTCCATTAGCTACATGAACTAAGGTATCTAATCCAACCACATCAACAGTACGAAATGTGGCCGACTTTGGACGACCAATAACTGGCCCCGTTAATTTATCCACTTCTTCCACTGTAAGTCCCATTTCTTTTACCAAATGAAATAGACTTTGAATTCCATAAATACCAATTCTATTACCAATAAATGCAGGAGTATCTTTTGCGAGAACCGTTGTTTTACCTAAAAACTGTTCGCCATAACTATTTAAGAAATCTAAAACATCTGGAGAGGTGTTTGGTCCGGGTATAATTTCGAATAATTTTAAATAACGGGGAGGGTTAAAAAAGTGAGTTCCACAGAAATGCTTCTGAAAATCTTCACTTCGACCTTCATTCATAAATTTAATAGGTATCCCTGAAGTATTACTCGTAATTAGAGTACCCGGAGTTCTATGTTCTTCAAGCTTTTCAAAAACTTGTTTTTTAATATCTAAACGCTCCACAACTACTTCAATAATCCAATCTGCAGAGGATATTTTTGAAATATCATCTTCTAGATTACCCGTTGTAATTCGGTTGGCAAACTTTTTATTATATAAAGGAGCGGGTTTAGATTTAATGGAAACAGCAAGTGCATCATTAACTAATCTATTTCTAACTACCTTATCTTGAAGTGTTAATCCCTTTGCTTCTTCCTTTTCATTTAATGAAAAAGGAACAATATCGAGTAATAATACTTCCACTCCAATATTGGCAAAATGACAAGCGATTCCACTTCCCATTATTCCTGAACCGATTACGGCAATTTTATTTATTCTTCTTTTAGACATCTTATAATCTATTTATCTGATATGTATATTTTTTTTGAATTGATGAGCTCTAAAATAGTGCTGGTTACTCTTTTAAAAGCTTTTAAATCTTCTAAGGATACCGTTTTGTTTACTGCCTCATCAAAACCAATCACTACTTGTTTTGAAAAATCTCTCATTTCAACACCAAATGGAGTCAAATGAATTAAAACCCCACGGCCATCATCTGGGTTTGGTTTGCGAACGATCAATCCTTTTTCTTCCATCGATTTTAATGTTCTGGAAAGACTAGTAGCTTCAATTCCCATTTTTGGACCTAAAGACGTAGAAGGTGTCCCTTCATCTGGATCTATGTTTATAAGTGCAAATCCTGTTGCCATCGTACTTCCTTTTTTACCCGCCTCTTCGTTGTACATTTTAGTAACACTCATCCAAGTGGAACGTAGGAGGTAGTCTATTGTCTTTTCTTTCATAGTGATTATTGGAAGTGATTTTTATATTAATTCAAAGATAGATAAAAATACTATGCACGCATAGTAAATATATGTTAAATTTTTTTAGAAAGGAAGAGAAGGGTAGAGTTGTTTTCTTTTTTCGTTATTTTTTTATAAATTAGGACCGCTATATGCTTGCTACCAAGTTAATGAAACTCCCCTTTTATTTAAGTTAACGAGGTTTTATAGTGTTTAATTAAATTCAATACTTAACAAATTAGCAAATTTTAAAAAAGGCTCAAATTTTCTAAATGAAATTTTGAGCCTTTTTTCTTGAACAATTTATTATTTATTCATATTTAGCAGGTTTTCCGTTTGTAGAAGATGCTTTAATAAAATCTCTTAAATCATCGTTTGCTTTAATAAGATCCTCATTTCTTAAATACATCATATGTCCACTTCGATATCCTTTAAAAGTCATACGATCTTTCATTTTTCCACTTGGATCAATTTGAGACAAGGAATATTTAGCAGCAAAATAAGTTGTAGCACCATCGTAATAACCAGATTGGTTCAATACTTTTAAGTAAGGATTTGTTGCCATGGCCTTACGTAAATCTTCTCTAGTGTTATTGTTTTCTCTATCCCAAGGATGCACATCCCCAAACATATTGTATTTTATATCTGTAGCGAAATTTAATTCTGTTTTAATATAATGATTAATCGCAGGAGTAAAAGAATGCAACCAAGAAGATAGCTCTGGACTATAATCTGGTCTTGTTCCGGCTTCAGTTTTATCTATACCTAAATAACGAGAATCTAAACGACCAATAGTCTGTCCTGTTTTATCTCGTAATAATTCCTTCCAGAAAAAACTCGTAGGAACATCTAGATTATGTTGCAAGATTACCTTTTTATTCAATCCTGAAAAATAAGCCATTTTCTCAGCGACACTGTTTTTCTCTACTTCCGAAATAAAACCACCTTTTGCTAATGCAGGCATCAATACATTTATAGCATAGTCTTCTACTTCTGGTAAAATCTCATTTAGATCTTTATTTTGTAGAGCAGCAGGTAACATGTTATGATACCAGGCAGCAGCTGTAAAATAAGGTAAATTTATTGCGGAATAAACAGGTTGCCCTGTACTGTACAATTTATAATCTGCTGGGGAAACCAAAATCACACCATTTAAATACATCCATTGGGAGCTTTGAAGTTCTTGTGCCAATCCCATCACACGAGTCCCACCATAACTTTCACCAATAATGTATTTTGGAGATTCCCATCGATTATGTCTGGTTACAAAAGTATTCACCCATTCTGCCAAGTATTTTATGTCTGCATTTATTCCGAAGAATAGTTCGTTTTCGGGCATTTTATTCTCCTCATTCGGAATCATTCTGGAGTAACCAGTATTTACAGGATTTACAAAAACTATATCCGCTTCATCTAGGATGGAGTTTGGATTGTCTCTAAAACCATAGGGCTGTACAGGATATCCTTCTTCATCTATATTTAAAATTCGGGGACCTGTATATGCCACATGCATCCATACCGAAGCAGATCCTGGTCCTCCATTAAAGGAAATGATTAAAGGCCTATTGGCGCGATTTTTCACATTGTCTCTGGTATAATAGGTATAAAATAAAGTAGCCATGGGATCACCATCTTTGTCCCAAACTGGTTGCGTTCCTGTTTTTGCGGTATAAGATAAACTTTGCCCTTTTATTGTAGTATTATGAGTGGTTTTTACTAGAGTGTCTATAGGAATAGTCCTGCTTTGAGAATAAGATGCTAAGGTCCCTAAGAATAGTAGGAAGGTAAGTAAATATTTCATGCGTAAAAATTTTGTTGGTTTTGAGGTTTAAAGGTAGGTAAAGCCAAAGAATAATTCCTGAAAATTTATTCTAAACCGATTATTTGATAAATTAATGATTAAGTAATGTGAATGTGTTTTTTTTAATTGCCTGATATTTACTATTTTGTGGTATTGAATTAAAAATAGAATCAAGAGAATTTTCTCAATAGATTTATGCGTTTTTTAATAATAATTAAAAATATTTCTAATGAAACCATTAAAAACAATACTGATTTTAACAAGTGTACTATTTTTTATAGTTATTTCAGCCTGCAAAGACAAAACTCCAAAGTCTAATCCTGCCTTAGCTTCCATAGATTTATTAAGAGGAGAACTTTTATTATGTGGGGATGGACAGTTTGGAGAATTAAAATTTTCTCTGTCTTGTAACTATGAAACTAGAGCCACTTTTGATTTGGGAGTAGCCTTATTGCATTCCTTTCAATATAATGAATCTGAAAAAGTATTTGTAAAAGTTATTGATGCCGATCCAAATTGCCCAATGGCTTATTGGGGTGTTGCCATGAGTATTTACCATGCTGCTTGGTTTCCCCCTTCGAAAGAAGATTTAATAAAGGGCTCGAATGTATTAACAATAGCCAAAGATTTATCGATGGATGACAAACAAAGAGCTTATATTAATGCCATTGATGCTTTCTATACCGATTGGGAAACGATAGATCATACTACAAGAGCAAAACGATTTGAAGATAAAATGGAACAGATTTATATTGCTTATCCTGAAGATATTGAAGCAGCTATTTTTTATTCTTTGGCTTTATTTTCCACTAGAGATCGTGTTGGAAAAGAATATGTAAACGAACGTAAAGCGGGTGAAATTTTAGAAGAATTGTTTGTAGAAAACCCTAATCATCCAGGAATTGCGCATTATATTATTCATAATTACGACAATCCTTTATTGGCACAAAAGGGTTTAAAAACCGCAAGACGTTATGCAAAAATAGCACCTTCTTCTGCACATGCTCAACATATGCCTTCTCATATTTTTACAAGATTAGGCATTTGGCAGGAATCTATTGACACCAATATATTATCTGCTGAAAGTGCTCGTTGTTATGCTGATGCTATGGCTTTAACAGGGACTTATTTTGAAGAGATACACAGTATAGATTATTTAGTGTATGCCTATTTGCAACAAGGAGATAATGCCAATGCAGAAATGCAATACAACCTTATAAAAGAAAGGAGAGCATTTTACCCGATGATGTTAACAGCAGTAACCTATCCATTAACAGCAATTCCTGCAAGATTAGCTTTAGAAAATAAAGAATGGGAAATGGCTGCGAATCTTACCTTACAAGATACCGATATAAATTGGGAACAATACCCTTGGCAGGAAGCTATACATCACTTTGCAGTGGCATTAGGTGCTGCAAATACCAATGATTTTGAAAAAGTTGAAAAAGAAATTGAAATTTTAAAAGAATTGCATAAAAATCTAGTAGCTCAAAACGACAAAACAAAAGCCATTCAAATTAAACAAGTTGAAATTCAAATTAAAACTGCACAAGCTTGGTTGAGTTACCGAAAAAATGAAAAGGACAAGGCTATTTCATTAATGAATGAAGCCGTAGCAATAGAAAAGACAACGAGTAAACATCCCGTAACTCCAGGCGATGTATTGCCAGCAATAGAATTATTAGGCGATATGTTATTAGAAATGGGAAAGCCAAAGGAAGCCTTAGTTGCTTATGAAGAAAACTTAAAAGGAAGTCCAAATAGATTTAATGGTATTTATGGTGCTGCGGTTGCTGCACAACAATCTGGGGATAATGAGAAGGCAACGATGTATTTTGAACAATTATTAAAAGTTAGTAATAGCTCTAAAGGCGATAGACCAGAATTAAAAGAGGCACAATTGTTTATTGAGAAGAATATTATTTAATTTAACAATCTGAAACACTAATCACCAAATTATGAGAACAAACTTAAGTTTGCTTTTAACAGCTATTGTTTTATTGCCAATCCTATATTTTACAACGAGTAAATTATCTGAAAATGAAGGGGAAGATTCTCTAAAGTTGGGATACAATTTTATTAAATGTACTCCAGCTAAATTTATGTTTGAAGTCTTAGACTCTACGAAACAAATATCACCCTTATTCGAAAATTTAGGAAAACATAGTTATAGCATACGTACTACTAATAAAAAAGCACAACAGTTCTTTAATCAAGGCTTAAGACTTACCTATGCTTTTAATCACGCAGAAGCACATCGATCTTTTATGGAAGCTTCCCGTTTGGACCCTTCATCTGCTATGAGTTATTGGGGACAGGCCTATACCTTGGGACCCAATATCAATGATCCAAAACCCGATGAAGAACGTAAAAACAAATATAACGAAGCCATTGCGAAAGCAAAGAAATTTGCGTCAAATGCAAGCCCAAAAGAACAGGCAATAATCAATGCTTTAACACATCGATATAGTACCGATTTAGAAAAAGATGTTGAAGATCTCAATATGGATTATATGGAAGAGATGACTAAGGTTGTTAATGTATATCCAGAAGATTCGGATATACAAACTCTGTATGCTGCTTCGATTATGAATACAGTACCTTGGAATTATTGGGATAAAGATGGCAATCCCTCTCCCAATATTAAAGAGGCCAAAGCAGCTTTAGAAAAAGCAATGAAAATTAATCCAGATAACCCAGGTGCGCATCACTATTACATTCATATGGTGGAACTTCCAAAACCAGAACTTGGTGTGCCTAGTGCAGATAAATTAGGAGCTTTAATGCCAGCAGCAGGACACCTAGTCCATATGCCTTCTCATATCTACATAAGAGTTGGAAGATATAAAGATGCGGTTATTGCTAATCAGAAGGCAATACTGGCAGATGAAGATTATATATCTCAGTGTTATGCACAGGGAATGTACCCATTGGGTTATTATCCCCATAATATTCACTTTTTATGGTCAGCCTCCAGCTTATTGGGGGATAGTAAAATTGCAATCGAAGCTGCGAAAAAAACAGCTGAGAAAGTACCGACAGGGGAGTTAATCGAGATGTCATTTTTACAGAATTTCGCTTCCACCCCTTTATTGGCCTATACTAGATTTGGAAAATGGAATGATATTCTTACCATCCCAAGTCCAAACTCTGAGATTAAACATTTAAAATTAATTTGGCATTATGCAAGAGGAATTGCATTTATTAGAAAGAACAATCTTAAAGATGCAGCCGAAGAATTAGAAGCGATCCAAGAATTGATTAAGGATCCAGAAATGGAAAACTTAATGGCTACAGGATTTGACTCTAGTCTAACCATTGCAAAGCTTGCCTACGAAGTTGTTGCAGGTGAACTAGCAGCAGCGAAGGGAGATTTAAGCAAAGCAATCGACCATCTTAAAAAAGCAGTAGAATTAGAAGATGGATTAACCTATAATGAACCTGCGGCCTGGCATATTCCTACCCGACAAAATTTGGGCGCGATTTTATTAAAAGCGCAACAATATGAAGAAGCTGAAAAAATATACCGAGAAGATTTAAGCGTTTTGCGACAAAATGGATGGTCATTAATGGGACTATATCAAAGCCTTAAATCACAAGGGGAAAATGAAGAAGCTAATCTGATTATGCAAGAATTTGATACTGCCTGGAAAGATGCAGATATTTCCATAAGCACCTCTATACTTTAATTATTTAAAGCTCCTATTAACTTAATAAAACATCCTAATCTTATATAATGCTATTTAAATTTTTAAAAAGGCCTATTTCAATTTTACTATCGGTTTTGGTTATCGTTACGACCTATGCTATATATTCTTGGTTTCAACCTTCCCCTACATTGCCTATTTATAACCCAGCAGATTTCACTCCAGAATTAGTCGATAAAAGCTTACAAGAAACCAATGAAAATCATACCGTATCTGATTTCAACTTAATTAATCAAAATGGAGAAGTAATCACCCAGGAAGATTATAAAGATAAAATCTATATCGCAGATTTCTTTTTTACTAGATGCCCAAGTATTTGTCCGATTATGACAAATAATATGGTTAAAATTCAAGAGGAGTTTTTAAAAGATACCGATGTTATGCTATTGTCTCTTTCGGTAACTCCAGTAGTTGATAGTATTCCGGTTTTAAAAGAATATGCTATGAAAAAAGGGGTGAACGATTCCAAATGGAATATAACAACAGGAGATAAAAAACATATCTATGAATTGGCAAGAAGAAGTTATTTTGCAGTAGTAGAACAAGGAGATGGAGGCTTGCAAGATTTTATTCATACCCCTAACTTTATCTTAATAGATAAGAAAAAACAAATACGAGGAATTTATGATGGTACAGACGATGAAGAAATACTTCGACTTATAAAGGATATTCATATTTTATCGAATTAATTTCAAAAAAATCAAAGTCACTTTATGTAATTTTGATGTTATTAAAAAATTAAAACATTCTAAAAGTTAATATCGAAACTCTTTATGAAAGAACCTTGTCTATTTTGTGAAATTGTTACGAAAAAAGAAAAAGCTCATATTATATGGGAAGATGAAAAACATATCGCTTTTCTTTCTATTTTCCCAAATACAAAAGGCTTTACTGTAGTCATTCCTAAAATACATTATGCTAGTTATGCTTTTGAATTATCCGATACGATCTATTCTGAATTAATGATAGCTTCCAAAAAAGTTGGATTATTACTGGATAGGGCTTTTGATGAGGTTGCACGAACAGGTTTGATTATGGAAGGATATGGTGTAGATCATGTACATACAAAATTAATCCCGATGCACGGTACAGCAAAGTTTAAAAAATGGGAGCAAGTGCAGGTGACCAAAGAAAAATACTTTTCAGAATATGAGGGGTATTTGTCTTCTCATGATTGCAAAATAGCAGCGGAAAAAGACTTAGAGATGCTAGCAAAAAAAATCAGAAAAATAGATCTATAGAAATATGAATTTAAACCAAATAACAGTACCCTCTATAGATTTAACCAAGTCGATACCATTTTATGAAAAGTTAGGGTTAAAATTAATTGTGAGGGCACTTCCTCATTATGCTCGATTTGAATGCCCAAAAGGGAATTCCACATTTTCAATCCATCTTGTGGAAGAACTACCTAAAGGTGATGGGATTAGTGTTTATTTTGAACTGGATAATTTAGATGAATACGTAAACCAATTAATTGAAAAAGGAATAGAATTTGACGAATTACCCAATGATAAAAGTTGGCTGTGGAGAGAAGCAAGATTAAAAGATTTAGATGGGAATAAATTAATTTTATTTTTTGGAGGAGAGAATAGATTAAATCCTCCTTGGAAATTAAATGAAAGCAATAAAACTAAAAATTAAGAAGATTGCATTTCCTAATTAATCCTTAATTAACGTAAAGTCATTAGATCCTTTGATACATTTGAAACAATTAATATTAATCACTTATTAAAATGATCAAATTCTTTATTTCCGCTACCTTATTTTTATTGATTTCATTTGGTATTCAGGCACAAGATGCTACAAGAGCTCATAAAGACTCCTTAATTACAATTGTAAAAAAGTATTACGAACTAAATTTTAATATATTTCAAGCAAACTCAACTGTGGAAGATATTGATAAGGTTTTTGAATTATTCACAGTAGACTTTACGTACACCCATCCTAAATATGGAGGTGTTTATACTCGTGAAGTTTTGTATAATGGCTATATAAGAAATCAGAAAAATGGAGGGTATGATGGAAGTGTCTTAGAGATTAAAATCTTAAATAAAATTGTTGGTTTAAATGCTATAGTGATTGAAAAAAGATTTGTAAGAAAAGAAGAGGAAGGGAAAAATGAAGAGGAATCAGATATGACTCTTTTTGAATTTAGAAATGGAAAAATATCCAAGATATTTGAGTATTGGTAGAAATTTGACTAATTATACCTTATAAAAAGCAATGATGAAAAATAGTATTTATACGATAAGAAATGCCCAACCTTCAGAGTTTGATGAAATAGGGAGACTTATGGTAAAAACCTATTCACAATTAGAGGGCTTTCCTAATCAAGAAGAACAACCACAATACTATGAGATGCTTGCTAATATTGGAGATTTAACTCAAAAACCCAATACAGAACTTTTGGTAGCGGTTTCTAAAGAAGGGAGCATTGGAGGAGGAGTGGTCTATTTTAGTGATATGAAATATTATGGTTCTGGAGGTACTGCTACACAAGAAAAAAATGCCTCAGGGTTCAGGTTACTAGCAGTAGATTCCACTATAAGAGGTCAAGGCTTGGGTAAACTTTTAAGCCTTGAATGTATTAAAAAAGCAAAAGCACTTCATCAAAATAACCTCGTTATTCACACCACTAATTCTATGCAAATTGCTTGGGGGATGTATGAAAAATTAGGATTTAAACGGGCTACCGATTTAGATTTTTTACAAGGGGAACTCCCCGTTTTTGGATTTAGATTGATATTGCCTTAAAATGTTTAAACAATCAAATGATTTATAATATTTTTAACCTTTATAATTGACACATCAATTATATTTGCATCAAATATATTGATATGAGTATAATTTTGCCTTCAGAAACTGTTTTTCATTCCATTGAAAGAGCGATAAAAGAATATCGGAAATTTTCACAGAAAAACATTTCAAATCAGATAGAGGATCTTACTATAGATCAAGGGATGGTTTTATTGTTTTTAGATAAACATTCCGAATTGACCCAAAAAGAAATTGCGGCATTAATATTTAAGGACAATGCTTCTATGACACGTATGGTTAGTCTAATGGTGAATAAAAAATATTTAAAAAGGTCTATGAATGCAATAGACCGTAGACGTTTTACTATCGAATTAACTGCAAAAGGAAAAAGGGTATTAGAAACCTTACCACCAATAATTTTAAGTAATAGAGAAAAATCTCTCGAAGGAATATCTCAAGAAGAAATAATTCAACTAGAAACAATTTTAAAAAAAATAGCAAAAAACTGCACAAAATCTTTATAAAATGAAAAAATTAAAATCAACAATTATAATAACTCTTTCCATAATCTTATTTTCTATTGGAAATAGTTTTGCTCAGAAAGCAGATGCTGTTTTAACACAAAAGCAAGCCAGTATAACTATCGATTCCATAGGGAATAAATTAAGAGCAAACTATATTTTTCCTGAAGTGGCAGATAAAATGATTGCTGCATTAGAAAGTAACCTTAAAAAAGGAAACTATAAATCCATTACAGATCCACAGGAATTTGCAAGTCAAATAACAGAAGATCTTCAATCCGTAAGTCATGACAAACACCTTAGAGTAAGGTACGATCCAGAAGGGATAGCAGAACAAGAAAATGTTATTACTCCAGCAGATAGTATTAAATATTTAAATGAGTATATAAGCTCGATGCAGCGGACTAATTTCGGTTTCAATAAAGTAGAAATCTTAGAAGGCAATATTGGTTATTTAGATCTAAGAAGCTTTTCAGATACCGAATATGCTGGGGAAACTGCTGTTGCAGCAATGAATTTTTTAAGCAATACAGATGCTATAATTATCGATTTACGTCAAAACGGGGGAGGTTCTCCAGCAATGATTCAATTAATAACCAGTTACCTTTATGGAGCAGAACCGGTACATCTTAATAATTTTTATTGGAGGCCCACAGATACCCATACCCAAACTTGGACATTACCTCATGTAAGTGGAAAACGAAATCCCGATGCCGATGTATATGTTTTAACTAGCAATAGAACTTTTTCAGCAGCCGAAGAGTTTAGTTATAATCTGAAAAATTTAGAACGAGCAACCTTAATTGGAGAAACCACAGGAGGAGGAGCACACCCTGGAGGTACTAGACCTGCAACCAATGAATTTACAATTTGGTTGCCAACAGGAAGAGCGATTAGTCCGATTACAAAAACCAACTGGGAAGGAGTTGGAGTTGTGCCACATATAGAAGCTAAAGCCGATGAAGCTTTAGATATAGCAAAGATAAAAGCGCTAGAAACTTTGATTGCTAAAACTAAGGATGAAGAAACAATAGAATTCTATGACTGGTCCTTGCAAAGACTTAAATTGCTTAAAAATCCTATTACATTAGATGAATCTGTTCTTAAAAAATATGTAGGATCTTATGGTCCTAGAGTGATCACTTTCGAGAATGGAACCTTATATTATCAAAGAGATTCTGGGACAAAATTTGAGCTAAAACCTATGAATGAAAATGAATTTATGTTGGTTGGATTGTCTTATTTTAGAATTCGTTTTTTATCTGAAAATAATAAAGCAGTAGCATTGCAAGGGCGTTATGAAGGAGGAAGATCCGATAAAAATTTAAAAACAAAATAGGGAGGTCATCATCAATCAAAACCTAAATAGAATATGGATAAATACAAAGAAACCTTTCAAACTTGGAATAAAATAGCTTCTATTTATAAGGATAAGTTTATGGACTTAGATTTATATAATGACAGCTATGATATTTT
>CAJXYJ010000086.1 GCA_913063255.1 uncultured Flavobacteriales bacterium
TCCACAATCTCATCATCACATTGAGAAAATAATGGCACCTCTACATAAATAGGTACTATGCCCAATACCAAATCAAAACTGTCTACCGTTACACAGCCAGCTGAATTCTCAGCACGTACCCAAATCGTCTCACCACTACTAGGATAAACCGTAGGGGTAAGTATAACATTTGTGCCAGCCAAGGCATCGCCTTGGGTATTATAATAACTCAACACAACACCTATCAAGGTGTTTAATATCTCTTCATCTTTGCTCGTTAAATCAAATATTTCTATGCCATCCTGATCATTATCGCAGATAAAATAATCGGTGATAGGATCCGTGATAGCAGGAGCTTTGTCGACTTGTAAGACCAACTCTGTAGTATTATAACAATCAGAGCTATTTATATTTTCAACTCGTACATATACAATTTGAAAACCTGAAACAACATTAGTATAGGCTGTAGGAGGGTTTATTGGATTATTTCCAGTATCAGCATCCAATTGAGATACATGATAAGAGACCACAGCATCTGGATTACCTCCAGTAACTTCAATATCTTTTGTAGTTAAGTCAAAAATTGCAAACCCATCGTTAGGAACCTCATCACAAAGTATATAAGGCAGTGGAATTAAAGCTATTGGCGCTACATTAATATTAACATCAAAACTATCTGTAGCATAACAAGTATTTGTTGTCAAACTTTCTACCCGAACAAAAATGGTTTCCGAAGGAGCTGTAACTACATATGGGTTTGGATAAGCATTTATACCAAGATCTGCATCTGCTTGAGACGCATGATAAGATACATTATACTGTAATGGATCTTGCCCATTTAAGGCTTCAGGATCTTTCAGAGTTATTAAATCCAAACTTACTAAACCATCTGAATCATAATCACAGGCTTCAAAATCAGTCATTGGACCAGCAGTTGCTGGTAAAAATTCAATTTCAAAATCTGTTAAATCAAAACACTCTCCAGTAGTAATTTCTTGTATTCTTGCATAAATAGTTTGTACCGTTCCTATAATTGGATAAGTTGTAGGAGTTAATATTTCATTGGTATCGTTCTGACTATCTACAAATGTTTCATAAAATTTTACTTCAAAAACTAAAGGATCTTGACCTCCTAAGATTAAAAAAGAATTTACTGTTAAATCAAATACCCCGGTATTGACTCCATCATCACATTGAAAAAGATCTATTGGAGGATTTGCAATTATAGGTGTTTGTAAATAAGTAATTATTATTTGATCTATTCCAGGACAAAGTGGATCCGCAGGGTCAATTATTTCAACTGAATAAGTCCCAGAATTAGGTGCAGTTACTAAATAGGTAGGATTTGTTGCTCCTGCAATTGGAGCTGCATTTAAAAACCATTGATAGGTATAACTTGGAACTCCTTGATCCGCATCTAAAAGTATATCTGGCGTATCGCAGGTGATCACATCTGGCCCCAAGTCCACTGTAAAAGGTGAATCTTCGGTAACCAACACATCATCTTCTAATACAACTACATCTCCATTACATGTATTTGTATAAGTAACTCTAGCTGTGAATATTTCTGAACCCCCTGCAGGACAAACATTAATTGTTGCAGTATTCCCAATTACGGTTCCAGTTGAATCTAACCATTCAAAAACAAAAGTATCCACACCATCTGGTGCAAAACTCCAAGCTTCATTAAAAGCAGCCCAAGGAGAGTCTGAAGTATTTCTTCCAGGTGGTACATAAGCAATATCACCATCATTATTCTGAATCCCCAAAGCAGCATTTCCATCGTTCCATCCAGCACATTGATCATTTGGTGCATCTTGAATATAAATTTCAACTACATTAGAAAACTCATATAAAACTGCCATATGTGTTGCTCGAACAGCATCACAACTAAAATAGGAAACTGCAAAGAAAGAAACTACTAATACTCTATTAGGGTAGGTTCCCAACACCTCATAACCAATTTCATCTGTACCAGTACCCGCAAAAGGATCTATATCATGTACCGGTGTAAAAATATTCCCTTCTGCTAATGCTTCTTGTGTGTTATTGGGTAAATCTGCGTCAAAAGACCAAGCATTAAAGTCATCTCCTCCTACTTCAAAAGTAATTAAACCATTAGAACCTACTCTAAATTGTTGTTCTAAATTACCGAAAAAACAAAAATCAAAAGGCAGTGTTTCCACTACTGACCATCGATCATCCTGATCTGGATTCATGTTATTTGCCAAACCATTAAAGGGAAATGGTGGATTATAGGGTATAGATTCTACTGTATAATTGGTACTAAACGTTTCGTGTATCTCTAAATAATCTGCAGTAATATCTGCGCATCCTCCCGTTCCACAAGGAATTACAACGTCTACACCTGCATCTACAAACAAGGATCCTGGGCCTTGGGCATAATTATTTTTTGAAAAAAACAATAGAAAAATTAACACTAAAAGTGAATATGGGGAATATTTCATAGCAAAACATTAAATATTGCGCGAAATTTAAGGAATATTTATGATAAAATAGAATTTCAAAAATTAAATTATTGATATTCAATTTTTCATAACTTTAATTGAATGCGTATCTTTGCGCACTGTATTATAATTAATACCTATGGATTTAGAAAAACAATTGAAAGAAATAGAAGAATTTGGAAACGATCATGTTGGCACTTCATCAGACACACCTTTACGTCCTGACGCATTTGACCTTAGTGAAATAGAGAAAATAGCACTCATTCAAAAAGACGTTCAAAACATTTTGAACACTTTAGGAATGGACCTAACCGATGATAGCTTAAAAGGTACTCCAACGAGAGTAGCTAAAATGTTTGTTCAAGAAATATTTGGCGGATTAAATCCTGATAATAAACCTAAAGCTTCCACTTTTGACAATAAGTATAAGTATGGCGAAATGCTTGTAGAAAAAAACATCACATTATACTCTACTTGCGAGCATCACTTACTTCCTATAGTTGGTAAGGCACATATTGCCTATATCTCTAATGGTACCGTTGTAGGTTTATCAAAAATGAACAGAGTGGTAGACTATTTTGCAAAACGCCCTCAAGTACAGGAAAGACTTACCATACAAATTGTAAAAGAACTTCAAAAGGTTCTTAATACAAAAGATGTTGCCTGTATTATAGATGCTAAACATTTATGTGTTAACTCTAGAGGAATTCGAGATATTGATAGCAGTACTATTACCAGTGAATTTGGAGGAAAATTTAAAAATGCAGATACTCGTAGAGAGTTTTTGGATTATGTAAAATTTGACACCGAATTTTAATAAGACCTTTTATTATCACAATAAATTATTTAAAAAAATAAAAAGGATTTTCAGATAAGTCTGAACAAAACCTACATACACCAGACAAAAACAATGAAACTTATCGAGCAACAAGAACTTAGTATTTATAATTCTATTTCAAAAACTAAAGAAAAATTCACTCCTATTAATAAAGGAGTAGTTGGAATGTATGTTTGTGGGCCAACGGTTTATAGCAACGTTCATTTAGGGAATTGTCGTACGTTTTTGTCTTTCGATTTGGTTTTTCGTTATTTAAAACATTTGGGCTATAAAGTTCGATATGTAAGAAACATAACCGATGCAGGTCATTTAGAAAATGATGCCGATAGCGGTGAAGATCGAATTGCGAAAAAGGCTAGAATGGAAATGGTGGAACCCATGGAAATCGTTCAACGATATACCGTAGATTTTCATACAACCATGTCTCAATTTAATGCCTTACCTCCTAGCATTGAACCAACAGCAACTGGTCATATTATTGAGCAGATTGGAATTATTGAAAAAATTCTTTCTGAAGGATATGCTTATGAAATAAATGGATCTGTTAATTTTGATGTTCATAAGTTCAATGAAGAACATTCATATGGAAAACTCAGCGGTAGAAATCTGGAAGACATGATTGCCAATACCAGAGAATTAAATGCTCAAACAGATAAGAAAAACCCACAAGATTTTGCATTATGGAAAAAAGCGGAACCAGAACACATTATGCGTTGGCCTTCTCCTTGGAGTGATGGTTTTCCGGGATGGCATTTAGAATGTACTGCTATGAGCACAAAGTATTTAGGCAAACAGTTTGACATACATGGTGGCGGAATGGATTTAAAATTTCCACATCATGAATGTGAAATTGCACAATCTGAAGCTTCAACAAATGTAAATCCTGTTAACTATTGGATGCATGCCAATATGCTTACCCTAAACGGTAAAAAAATGGCTAAATCTACTGGAAACAACATTTTACCTTCCGAATTATTTTCTGGAGAGAATGACATTTTAAGTAAGTCTTTTTCACCTACAGTTGCTAAGTTTTTTATGTTTCAGGCCAATTATAGAAGTATTTTAGATTTTTCTAATGAAGCATTACTAGCTTCAGAAAAAGGATTTAATAGATTGATGGATGCCTATAGAATGTTATCTGGAATAAAAGCTTCTGATAAAAGTGATTTTGATGTGTCTAAATGGAGACAATCTTGTTATGACGCTATGAATGACGATTTTAACAGTCCCATTCTTATCGCTCAATTATTTGAAGCAGCAAAAACTATTAATTCGGCTAAAGAAGGAAAAACATCTTTAACACAAAGTGATATTGATTTGCTACAAAAAACGATGTCTGACTTTATATTCGTTGTACTTGGTTTAGTAGATTCCGTAAACGTAGAATCTAATGACAGCAATAAATTGTCTGATACGATATCTATATTAATCGGTTTAAGGAATCAAGCTAGAGCAAATAAAGATTTTGCCACTAGCGATTTAATTCGAGATCAATTATTAGACGCAGGGATTCAATTAAAGGACGGAAAAGATGGAACTAGTTTTACTTTGAACTAAATGCTTTAGTAATTACTTATAATATATTTCGCCTATTTTTTTATGAAAAAAATAATTACATATCCTTTTGTTCTACTTATAAAAGGATATCAATTATTAATTTCCCCCATTTTACCATCCACCTGTAGATATAGCCCAACCTGTTCTCATTATGCAATAGAAGCATTACAAAAACACGGACTTTTTAAAGGAGGATGGCTTGCGATTAAACGTATTGGGAGTTGTCATCCTTGGGGAGGTTCTGGATACGACCCTGTACCTGAAAAGAATGACAACTCGGCCTAGCACCAGCACGCCTGTTCGCTAAAAATGTACACAGGACATTTTTTTTACGCTCCATCGCCTTGGGGAGGTTCTGGATACGATCCTGTGCCTGAAAAAGACAAGAATTAAATTTATACTTTAATAATTAAAAAGTATTGCTTTCGTTATATTTACAGTTCTTATAATTAAAAATCAACTATGTATTCATTAAGTTTTATTTGGAATCCTTCTGAAGGAATCGATTTGGGTTTTTTCGTAATTAGGTATTATAGTTTAATGTTTGTTATTGCATTTACTATAGGCTGGTTTATCACCAAAAAAATATTTGACAAGGAAGGGCAAACACCAGATAAAATGGACAGTTTGTTTATTTATGTTGTCCTTGCCACATTAGTAGGAGCACGTTTGGGTCATGTGATTTTTTATCAACCCGAATTATTTTCACAAGATTTTTTATCAGTATTCCTGCCATTTAGAACAGTTCCAGAATTCGAGTTTACAGGATTTCAAGGCCTAGCAAGTCATGGAGCTGCAATAGGAATTATTATAGCAATGTTTCTATACAGTAAAAA
The DNA here is from genome assembly GCA_913063255.1 of uncultured Flavobacteriales bacterium. Classification (GTDB taxonomy): domain Bacteria; phylum Bacteroidota; class Bacteroidia; order Flavobacteriales; family Flavobacteriaceae; genus Marifrigoribacter. Next base: position 5,679 of record CAJXYJ010000086.1, read on the forward strand.
AGTAATAAAAAAACCAATTCTTTGGGTTCTAGATAGAATTGTTATTGCAGTTGCCAGTGGTGCTGTTTTTGTTAGAATAGGAAATTTTATTAATTCTGAAATCATCGGAATAGCTTCTGGAGATTTTCCTCTTGGCGTAAAGTTTGTTCAAGATGGAATTTCAAAATATCAAGTAGTAAGATCCACTGGGATTAAAAATGCAAGTGACGCTTATACTGCAATTGTTAATAATCCTGAATACTCCACTTTATTAGATGCCATTCCGTATAGACATCCAGCGCAATTATATGAATCTTTTGGATATATCTTCGTATTCCTAGCACTTTGGTATTTATACTGGAAAACAAACAAAAGCAAACAAATGGGCTTTCTTTTAGGAACATTTTTCGTGTTGCTTTGGACGGTACGTTTCTTTGTAGAATTTGTTAAAGAAGCGCAAGTAGATGGTCGAGGTGAATGGGCTCTTAATACTGGTCAATGGTTAAGTATTCCTTTTATTTTAGCTGGAATTTATCTGATTATCACTTCCAAAAACAGACCTGTTAGCTCATGAAAAAAATAATATTTACTATTGCCATTATTGGAACAAGTCTATTTTTTCAAAGTTGTAAAGAACCGAACTCCACTAAATCTATAACCAAAGAAGTTACTTTTACTAAAGAAGGAGAACTTAGACTCAAGAAAGCTGGAAACGACTCCCTAATAAAAACATTAGATCTTGAAATAGCAGAAACGGAATACGAAACCCAAACTGGATTAATGTATCGTCATTCTATGGAAGATAATCAATCTATGCTTTTTATTTTTAAAGAAAATAAGACTCGATCTTTTTACATGAAAAACACTGAGTTTTCTATAGACATCATTTTCATAAATAGTAAGAAAGAGATCGTTAACATTCATAAAAACGCAAAACCCTACGATAAAGCTACATTACCATCTGAAGGGCCAATAAAGTATGTTCTCGAAATTAATGCAGGGCTATCTGATAATTTAGGTCTAGAAAAAGGAGATAAGATTGAATGGGCAACTAACTAAGGTTACTATTAAACATATGCCTAGTTCTAAATAACCGATACAGATTATTAAAGCATAAAAAAACCATCCTGATTTTATCAGGATGGTTTTTTTTATTTCAAAAGAAAAGAAGGATTATATTTCTTCTTCCTCTTCTTTTTTATTTTTATCTGTTAAGTCAATTCCTTTTTTCTTAACTGTATCAAACATCACAGGTGTTGCAATAAACAATGACGAGTAAGTTCCTACTAATACCCCAATCATTAATGCAAATATTAATCCTCTAATAGATTCTGCTCCAAAGATGAAAATTGATAACAATACAATCATTGTAGTTAATGATGTATTTAAGGTACGACTTAAAGTACTGTTTAATGCAGCATCGATAACTTTGTTAATTTTCCAAGTTGAATGCTCATTAAAATACTCCCGAATACGGTCAAAAACAACCACGGTATCATTCAGAGAATAACCAATTACTGTAAGTATTGCAGCAATAAACGATTGCCCTATTTCCATATTAAACGGCATAATCTTATAGGTTAAAGAGAATATTCCCAATACTAATAAAACATCATGGAATACTGCAGCAACTGCTCCTAAACTAAATTGCCATCTTCTAAAACGTAATAATATGTATAAGAACACGACAACTAAAGATCCTAATACAGCCCAGAAAGAAGCTTTCTTAATATCATCTGCAATTGTAGGACTAACCTTGTAAGATTCCATTCTACCTGCTACTTTATTATCGTAATCGTCTATAAACTCATCATAAGTAAATCCTTCTGGAAGGTTTGGCTTTAAAGCTTCGAACAACTTCGTTTCAATTTCTTCATCTATTTCAGTACCGCTTTCATCTACTTTATATTTAGTTGTAATCTTAAGTTGATTATCACCACCATAGGTCTTAGCTTCAGCACTTCCGAATTCAACAACCAAATCATCTTCAATCGCATTTGCATCTACATCTCTATCAAAACGAACCGTATACGTTCTTCCTCCAACAAAATCAACACCTTGATTAAGACCTACAGTAAATAAAGACCCTAAACTAATTGCGATCATAATTCCAGAGATAACATAAGCTACTTTACGTTTTTTCAAGAATTCGAAATTATTCTTTCTAAGAATGTTTTTTGTAAATGAAGTAGAACAAGGTAATGGCTTTCCATTTCTAGTATAACCATCGATAAACAATCTAGTAATAAATATTGCTGTAAATAATGAAGTTGCGATACCTATTAATAAGGTAGTTGCAAATCCTTGAATTGGTCCTGTTCCAAAAATCAATAAAATTAATCCAGTTAGACCAGTAGTAATATTAGCATCCAAAATTGATGAAAGCGCATTATTAAACCCATCGTTTATCGCATCTTTTTGTGCTTTCCCTTTTGCTAACTCTTCTTTGATACGTTCAAAAATAAGTACGTTCGCATCTACCGACATACCTATAGTTAAAATAATACCTGCGATTCCAGGAAGTGTAAGTACTGCTCCTAGTCCTGCTAATATTCCAAATATAAATACGATGTTTACTACCAAGGCAATATCTGCAAAAATACCTGCTTTACCATAATAGAATACCATCCAAATCAATACAAAAGCAAGTGCCAATAAGAAAGAGAATATTCCACTGTCTATTGCTTCTTGACCTAATGTTGGTCCAATAACTTCACCTTGAATAATCTCTGCAGATGCTGGCAATTTACCTGCACGTAATACATTGGCTAAATCTTGCCCTTCTGTAATACTAAAATCTCCAGAAATTTGACTACTACCCCCTGCGATAGGACCAGTAGTTACTCCTGGTGCAGAGTACACAATATCATCTAGTACAATTGCTATTTGCGTACCATTATTAAATGCCTTACCAGTCATTTCTTCCCAAATTCTAGCTCCTCGAGCATTCATTTGCATACTCACAACAACTCTTCCTAATTGGTCATAAGTTTGTAGTGCATCTACTACTACTCCACCAGCTAAAGGAGGAGTATTATCTCTATTAGATTTAATAGCATATAAGGTAATTACTTCTTCAGCTAATTCATCATTAACAGTTGCGATACCCCAAACAAATTTTGCGTGACGTTGATCGTTACCAAGCAATGATCTTACTTGTGGCATACGTAAATAGCTATTTACAGATGCTGTATCTTTCAATAAAAAGGTTCCTAATTCTGGTCTTCCAGCTGAACCTGGATATTGCATTTTACCTAGTAAAGGTCTTTCCTTTTGTGCATCAGCAATAGAGTCTTTAACATCTTCACCTCCTAATAAATCGTCCACTACACTTCCTTCGGTATCTGTAGAGTCTTTTTCTACTTCAACTGGTGCATCTGTCTTTAATACTTCTGCTAACTTTGAATCTGCTGCTTGCAAAAAACCAGCCAATTCATCAATTTTATATACCTCCCAAAATTCTAATTGAGCAGTACTTTGTAATAATTTCTTAACACGATTTACATCCTTCGCACCAGGTAATTCTACTAATATACGAGCAGATTTTCCAATACGTTGAATGTTTGGCTGTGTAACTCCAAATTTATCGATACGTTTTCTTAATACCTCAAAAGCTGCAGTAATAGACTCATCAATTTTTCTTTCAATAACAGGCTTCACCTCTTCATTGGTCATAGAAGCATTGATATCGTCTTCTAAATTTTTATTGAAAAATATATCTGGTGATGCTAAAGAGTTCTCTCCTGGTAAAGCTTCATAAGCTTTAAAGAAAGACTCTAAATAAGTTTCTTGTGAATCCTTTTGAAGAGTAGAAGCATCATTTAAGGCTTGGTTAAAAGCTGCATCTTTAGAATTGTTAGCCAATCCCTTTAAGATATCTTTTACAGATACTTGAAGAATTACATTAATACCTCCTTTTAAATCTAAACCTTTGTTTAGCTCTTTGCCTTTAGCAGTATTATAGTCTATTCCTAAAATTACAGCAGTATTACCTATAGAATCTAGGTAACTTGCTTCAGCAGCATCTCTTTTTTCAGGTTCGTTGTCTGGAAATTTAGCATTAGCAAATGCTTTTGCTTCATCTTCCACTTGATTTGAAATATATGTAAAGGATAGCTGGTATAAACTTACCAATCCAAACAATATTGCAAATACTTTTATTAGTCCTTTGTTTTGCATTTTTATTTTATTTATTAGTCAAATGTTTTTTTTAAAACGAGCAAATATAGAATTTACCCTATAATCTGACAATTAATTTTTAATGATATTAAATTGAGTTTAGTATAGCTTGATCATTATAATAATTAAGCTATTAAAGTGTATTAAGAAGTAACTGGGCCTGCTCTAACCTCTGGAATGTTATGTGAAGAATTATCTATTGCAATTGCAATGTTTCTATGAATTGTATATGCTATTTTTTCAGCTTTATTTCTTTCTTTTACATCTACATCTGTAAAAGGCAAATAGACTACCGAAGTAAAAAAACGATCGCTTTCTGGCTTTAACTCAAGCGCATATCCGTTTAAATCTCCTTCCCCATCTTTACTTTTTTGGATTTCAAAAACATCTAGTTTAAAATGATTTGAATCCCTGTTAGAAGGAAATTTGGAATCTCCTTCTTCTTGAAATATGGAAGAATAGCTTAACTTTAAATCTTTTTCCTTAGAAAGTATTTTTTTTATGGAGGCAACATCAATATCACTAAAGTAGGTAATTTTTAATTTGCCATTAGCCTCTTTATGTATCTGAATATTTTCAACTCCAATAGCTTGCAACTGCTCTTTTACAATCGCTATCGTATTTTGAGTTTCAAGTAGGGCAATTTCATTAGTAGTAAACTGAACGACAATTTCTTGATTTGGAACAGAAAATTGTTGCTGACTAAGCCCTAATAAGGTAAGGATAACAATAAAAGTACTTAAGTACCATTTCGCTTTCATTCGCCAAATATAAAAAATAAAGACTGCATTTCTACAGTCTTTATATAAATATCTATTTTAAAGTGTTGAATATTATAATTCTAACAATCCATTAGTTTTTCTAACCCCTTCTGCACTAACTGAAATATGTTCTTTTTCAGCATCTGTAAGGTCTAGCTCTATAATCTTCTCAATACCGTTTCTTCCTAATATTACAGGAACTCCAATACAAATATCATTTAATCCGTACTCTCCTTCTAACATTGTTGAACAAGGAAACATTTTCTTTTGATCGCAAGCGATTGCTTGTGCCAATCCAGAAACTGCAGCTCCAGGAGCATACCAAGCAGAAGTTCCTAATAATTTAGTTAAAGTTGCACCTCCAACTTTAGTATCTTCTTTAACTTGATTTAATCTTTCTTCTGAAAGGAATTCAGTAACAGGAACACTATTACGAGTAGCCATTCTAGTTAAAGGAATCATCCCCGTATCACTATGACCTCCAATCACCATTCCATCCACATCACTAATAGGAGCACCTAAAGCTTCTGCTAATCTATATTTAAAACGAGCACTATCTAAAGCACCACCCATTCCAATAATTCTGTTTTTTGGCAATTCAGTAGATTTATGTACCAAATAGGTCATTGTATCCATAGGGTTACTTACCACAATTACAATTGCTTCTGGCGAATGTTCAATTAAACTAGAAGAAACCATTTTTACAATTCCTGCATTAATTCCAATCAACTCTTCCCGAGTCATTCCTGGTTTACGTGGAATACCACTAGTAATAATTACAATATCACTTTTTGCAGTTCTTGAGTAGTCGTTAGTAACACCAACTATTTTTGTGTCAAAACCATTTAAGGATGCAGTTTGCATTAAATCCATCGCTTTCCCTTCGGCAAATCCTTCTTTAATGTCTAAAATGACTACTTCGCTTGCAAAATTTTTAATAGCAATATACTCAGCACA
>CAJXYJ010000087.1 GCA_913063255.1 uncultured Flavobacteriales bacterium
TCTGAAAAATGTTCCACTTTCTCAAATTTTAAATGAATTGGACTGTTAATTTCATTTATATCTTCTGAAATTAATAGATTTTCAATATCGCCATCTTTTTCTAGTATTTCTGTTAATAATAAATCCTCTCTATTTTTTAAAAGTCGATGCGTATTTGAAAACACTTGTTTTCCACTTTGTGCTTTCAATAACCCTATAATGTCTTCCCAAGCTGTAAATCCGTATGGTGAAAACAATTCGTATAAAAGCGCTTTTGTATTTGGTAAATCTGTTAGTTTTTCAATATTAAATTGCAATCCTTCTTTGGTTTCTGTCACCACTAGGGCTTGAATTAAAACTAGATAATCTTTCACCAATGATTCACTATCTTGAAGATGATTTTGTGTTTGTTGAAAATTTTGCAAAACAGTATTTCCAACTTCTTTATATTTTGGAAGCACTTCTAACCTTAATTTATTCCGTAAATAATCTGTGCTTTCATTACTACTGTCTTCACGCCATTGGATATTTTTATCGGTAGCATATTTTAAAATTTCTTCTCTATTGAATTTCAATAATGGGCGCACAATATTTTTATTGATTTCCGGGATTCCTGTTAATCCTCGCAATCCTGTTCCTCTAGAAAGGTTGATAAAAAAAGTCTCTAAGTTATCGTCTAAGTGGTGTGCGGTTAATACAAAATCGAATGAATGGTTTTTACAAAGTTCATTAAACCAATCGTAGCGCAAGTCTCTTGCTGCCATCTGTGTAGACACTTTATGGCTAGCTGCATATTGTTTTGTGTCAAAAGTTTTAGTGAAAATTGGAATGGATAATTTATCGGCTAAAGTCTTTACAAATTCTTCATCACCATCGCTTTCTTTTGCCCTTAAGGAAAAGTTGCAATGTGCTATAGAAATATTAAATTTTAATTCTTTAAATAAACGGGTAAGGACTGTACTATCTAGCCCTCCGCTACAAGCAATAAGGAGTTTCTTTTCATTTAAGAATGAGAAATTTTTGGTGATATGGTGGTTGAGTTTTTGAAACACTTATTTAAAATATGTGATTGCTAAATTAAGCAATATGATTGTTTTTAAAATGCAAAGGTTTCCCAATAAATAAAGATGCGGATAAAAGTCGTGAGATTCCTGCTTTCACAGGAATTAACTTTCAAGTACCTCCCGCATTGCCTTAGCCTTCAGCAAACATTCTTCATATTCATTTTCTGGGATAGATTTAGCAGTTATGGCACCTCCTACCGAAAAGCTGACATATCTGTTTTCAGAATTATATAAAATACTTCGAATAATTACGTTAAAATCAAAATCGCCCTCTGGTGTAAAATAACCAACCGTTCCGCTATACAAACCTCTTTTTGCATCTTCTAAAGTTTCAATAATCTTCATGGAAGAAATTTTTGGCGCCCCAGTCATAGATCCCATTGGGAAAGTATTTTTTAGAATGGAAATCGGTGATGTATTTTCATCTACTTCACAGATAATTGTAGAAATCATTTGATGCACTTGCTCAAAGGAATAAACTTTACAAAGTTCCTCCACTTCCACAGAGTTTTTTATCGCAAACCTAGAAAGATCGTTTCTTACCAAATCGGCAATCATAATATTCTCACTACGTTCTTTCACATCTTTTTGCAATTCTATTTTTAATTTTTCGTCCTCTTTTTTATCAAAATGACGCTTTGCAGTACCTTTTATGGGTTGAGAAATTACTTTTGTTCCTGTTTTACTAATATATCGTTCTGGTGAAGCTGAAAAAGAATAGTATTTATCTAATTTTAAAAAGGTGGCAAAGGGAGGTTTAGAAATGTCATTTAAATGCAAATAGGTTTTTATGGGATCTATATTTACATTTTCGGAATAAAATTCCTGACAAAAATTTGCTTCATAAATATCTCCCAAATGTATATGCTGTAGAAGGGCATCTAATTTTTTAAAATAGGAATCTTTCGAGGTTCGTAAATGAATTTTTATAGTGTCTTCTTTTTGTTTTATTTCTAGATTGCTTTGGTCATCATCTTTGAGATAACTTATTATTTCTTCCCAGTCCCCAACCATTTCATCAGCCACAAAATTTAAATATTGAATTTCTACTGCATGTTCAGAAAAAAGGAATAGTCTTTTGGGCTGAAAAAAATACAGATCTGGAAATTCTAAACCATCAAAATTATGAGACGTCAGTTTCTCTACATCGTTTTTAATATCGTAAGTAAGATAACCAAATAGCCAATCCTTTTTGTTGGATTGGTATTCTTCTAGTTTTTGAAAGGCTTGAACACTATCTGTTTTAATTGCTGTTATGGCATCTACCGCAAGTATCGCTTTATAGGTATCGTGTTTTTGATGATGATGATTGGTGTCTAACCAGACCACCTCATCAAACTGCTGCGCCCAATTCAATAAATTCTTCTTTAAAAGGTCTGTTAATTCTACCTTATAATTTTTAACAACTCTCATCTAATGAAACAATAAAATAATTTGAGTAAATATATTGTAATCTCGAAAACCTTCCTAAACATTAGGATAATATTGAATAAAAAAAGTGCTTTAAATTAATAAAGCACTTCTCAACAAAAAAACCAATTAACCTCAATTTTTAATCAGCTTCTGCACTTTTTTTCCTTTTTCATAAAGAACTTCAATAAAATATATTCCATTAGAAAGATTAGAAACATCTATAGTTTTATTATTGGTAGTTTCTTTTACAAGAATTCCGTGAATAGAATAAATATTTATTTTTTCAATAGATTCTGTAGATGAAATATTAACACTGTTGATTGCTGGATTAGGATATATTTTAAATTCTATATTTTCTATATCGTTTGTTGCAAGAATAACCCCTTCTATATAATTGAAATCATCTATATATAATTCATTAATTGTTGAAGTTGAATAGAATTCTAGTCCGCCAAAACTAACTGGAAATTGACCTATATCATTTGCTAATGAAGTCCCTAAGGGTATAACTTCTACTCCATCAATGATATATTGCCATGTTGCTTGTGACATACCATTCGTTAAATCAACATTTATAATTGTTTTAAACCACTGATCCGGAGGGAAACTAAAACTTACCTCACCTAAGCTTGAATTTACTACAACACCTTCTCCTGGAGAGTTTAAAGATTCATTAAATAAAGTATAAAGTAACCAATCTCCATCAGTACAAATTGGCACACAACCATTAACTCCCCAAAAAGCTTCTTTATTTGAAGGTATATAGGCCCAGTATTCAACTCCCCAAGTTCCATTTATTTTACTGCCAAGATCTAAAATAGCTTCTGTTGTAGAATCTCCAGGAACAAGGCCTGATAAATTTCCACTATAGGCTTGAGCAGATGTTGATTCTAGAGCAGATCCTAATCCATCACCCCATAAAGCTATCCACCAACCTTCGTAAATTGCTTCTCCTTCGGTATAGCTTTCCATATCGTCGGTTAGGGGAATAGGGTTAGGTTCTGTATCAATAAATCCATTGATAAAATTAAAATCATCCAGATACAATTCATTATCTGTTGAAATTGAAAAGAAATCGATACCACCTAAACTTGTAGGAGTTGTACCGTCATAGTTTGTAAATGGGGTGCCAAAAGGAATCACATCTACACCATCCACATTAAACTGCCAGGTTGCTAAAGAAATCCCTAGTTCTATATCCCAATTCATAACGATTCTAAACCATTGGTCATGGGGAAAATTAAAATTAACTTCACCTAATGCAGTATCATCTATCAATCCAATACCTGAATTAGCAAGATCTTGGTTAAAAAACACATTCCCTACAATCCACTCGCCAGATCCTACAGGTATTTCTCCTTGCAAATTCCAATAGGCTTCTTTATCACTAGGGATATACATCCAAAACTCTAATCCCCATTGAGCAAATATTCGGTTTCCTAAATCTAATATAGCATCTGTAGTACCATCACCCGGTATTAACCCCGACCAATCTCCTGTATGGGCTTCTCCAGAGGAGCAGATAATATAGCAGCCTGGCATACAACCACAGCCCAATTCAATCCAAGGGAATTCACAACCTGATGCTGGATCTCCATCATTTTCACAATCCTCAAAACCATCAGAGAACTGAGCAAGTACATTAAAATTAAAAAATAACAAAGCCGTAAATAATAAATAATAAGTTTTCATCGCCATAATGTTTAGGTTATGATTTCTTTTATGAGTTTTAATTTTTAATCAGCTTCTGTACACTTTTTCTTTTTCCAGAAGTAATTTCGATAAAATACAAACCACTAGATAGATTAGAAACATCTATAGTTTTATTATTGGTAGTTTCTTTTACAAGAATTCCGTGAATAGAATAAATATTTATCTTTTCAATAGATTCTGTTGTTGAAATATTAATACTATTAATAGTGGGGTTTGGGTAAATACTAAAGTTTAAATCACTCACATCATTTATTCCTAGAATAACTCCTTCTATATAATTAAAATCATCCAAATACAATTCATTATTATTAGTATTAGCAAAAAAACTTATTCCTCCTAAACTAGTCGGTATATCTCCATCATTATTTGTAAAAGGAGTTCCTACTGGTAATACAATTTCATTGTTTATTATAACCTGCCAGGTTGCATCTTCCATTCCATTGGTAAGATCCACATTCATGATAAAAGAAAACCATTCTCCATGTGGAAAATTAAATTCTACATGACCTAAAGCGCTATTATCAAAATGACCTATGCCAGGGTTTGTTAAATTTTCATTAAAAAAAATATTCCCGACGATCCATTCACCACTGCTTACCGGTATTTGCCCTTGTAAGTTAAAGTAGGCTTCTTTATTTTCAGGGATATAAATGTAAAACTCTAAAGCCCATTCTCCAGATGTTTTATTTCCTAGATTTAAGTCTGGATTAGAAAGTCCATTACCATCTACAAGCCCCGACAAATTACCAGAACGTGCTTGTGCAGAAGTAGACACTAAAGTACATTCCAAAATATCACAACCACCCCAAGTCCCCCACCAACCTTCGAAAATAGGCTCTCCTTCTGTATAGCTTTCCATATCATCGGTTACGGGAATAGGGTTTGGCTCTGTTTCTATAAAATCGCCTATATATATAAAATCATCCAAATACAACTCATGATCTAAAGAAATAGAATAGAAATTTACTCCTCCCAAACTAGTTGGTGGTATTTCATCCTCATTTGTAAAAGGTGAGCCAAAAGGAATTACATCTACACCGTCTACATTAAATTGCCATGTTGCTAAAGAAATCCCCAGTGAAATATCCCAATTCATGACTACTCTAAACCATTGGTCATGGGGAAAATTAAAGTTAACAGCACCTAATGCTGTATCATCTATTATTCCAACGCCTGGACTAATTAGGTCTTGGTTAAAAAACACATTCCCAACTATCCACTCCCCACCAGTTACAGGCACTGCTCCTTGTAAATTCCAATAGGCTTCTTTATTACTTGGAATATACATCCAAAATTCCAATCCCCATACATCAAAGATTCTATTTCCTAAATTTAAAATTGCTTCAGTGACTCCGTCGCCAGGGATAGTTCCCATACCACCCTCAATTATTGGAGCTGGCACCCACCATTCGCCATAAGGTGGTCCGTTGGGGTATTCCATGTCATCCATAAATTGTGCACTGAGGCTTGTACTAAATAATAATAAAGCAGTTAATAATAAATAACAGTTTTTCATCGCCATAATGTTTAGGTTATTATTGTTATAGGAAATCGCTTTCCTTCCATAAAGATACAGGTATATGCTACAAAAAAACAAGCAATACCTGTCGTGTTTCCTGAATAGATGGTCGTAATTCATGAATCAAGACTCCTATTCTTGCTATGCTAATCACTTAACAGCAATAGTTTAGATTTAGATGGAGCAGATAACTATAAGTATGAGTTTTATACTCTCCAAAAGTTTCTTAATTTTAGCTTATTATTTAATGAATTGAAATACCACCCATGTCCTATAAACATTTTTGTTTTTATTTTACTATTTTATTTTCGTTTATAAGCTTTGGACAAGACCTATCCACAGAAGGTTTACAAAAAATGGAGGATAAGGAACTTCAAATTCTTTTTACAGAAGTACAAAACGATTCTATTAAGGCCGAAAAAGTTGCTAAATATTATTTATTGAGGGCTAAAAAGAAAAAGGATACCTTAAAAATAGCTAAAGGATATAATAATTTATCTAGTATTTTTAATAGTAAAAAAAGTATTCAATATGCAGATAGTTTAATCTCATTAACAAAAAACATAAATAGCCCTACATATCCTGGTATAGGTTATTTGTTAAAGGCCCGTATACACAATAGTAATGGCGACATTAAAGAGGCTACAGAAAATTACTTCATAGCTTATGAATTATCTGTTAAAAATGACAATCTATCCTATCAAGTTTTTACCTTAGGAAGATTGATATTCCTAAAATCAATTTGGGGGGATAAAAGAGAAGCACTCCGTTTACAAAAGAAAAGACATTCCATAATTAAAAGTAAAGTTTATACCGATAAAACTTATGATGTTTCAAAAAATGGAAATAAAGACTCTGTTGCTGTTGCTAAAGATGAACTAAACTCAATTTTTATTTTTTCATTTTGTTATTTGAATTTACGAAAGTTAGATTCCGCAACTATTTATGTAAATAAAGGGCTGCTAAAAAGTAAAAGCTACAAAGGTCTAGACCAAGAAATTGTAATCGACTATTTTAATGAATTATTAATTGAAATTAATTATTACAAAAAGGATTATACCCATGTGATACGCAATACGGATAGCCTACTTTTAAAACTAAATTTTAATGATAATAAAGAAACTTTTCAGAACCTTTATTATTTTAAAGGCATATCTCTTATTAAAACTGACAAATACAAGGATGGTATTAGGTTGTTAAAAAAATCGGATTCCATATTTGAAGCTGAAAATTTACAAATTAAGCAACCTTACCAAAGAGAATTATTTGAATTGCTTTTAGAGCATTATATATCTGAAAATAACCCCAAGCAACAAATAAAATATTTAAATAAATTGATATTGGCGGATAGTGTCATTATAAAAAAGTACCAATATTTTGAACCCAATTTAATTAAAAAGTTTGAAACTCCTGAGCTAATCAAAGAAAAAGAAAGGCTCATTGCAAGTCTTTCTCAATCAAATAAAAAAAAATCAGTTACTTTATGGTGGGTGTTAGGATTGTTAAGTATTAGTTTATTTGTAATAGGCTTTTATATAAATAGGCAAAGAGTATTTAAAAAGAGGTTTGATACATTGATTCTAAAAAATGAAGCTTTTAATAAAAGCAATGAAGAGAAACCTACTAAAAATGAACTTTCGAAAGAAATTATAAATGAAATTTTAGAGCATTTAGAAGTTTTCGAAACTAATGAAGCGTATCTTTCCCAAGATTTATCTATGCAAACGATGGCAAAATCTTTTGGTACGAATTATAAATATCTTTCCACCGTTATTAATTTACAAAAGGGGAAAAACTTTTCTAATTATATAAATGATTTAAGAGTTGAATATTCATATCACGAACTTAATCAAAATCCAAAATTTAGAAAGTATACTATTAAAGCTATTTCTAAAGATTGCGGTTTTAAAAGTGCAGAGTCTTTTTCTAAGTCTTTTTATAAAAAATTTGGTATTTACCCTTCCTATTATATAAAACAGCTTAATAAAAACTTTGAGGCTAATTCATAAACATAAAAAAACCATCCTGATTCTATCAAGACGGTTTTTGGAATTTTATTAATAATTAAAATGAGATTCCTGTCGAACCCAAAACACAAATGGATTCTCTGTCGGAATGACAATTTAAATATGCAATGCTCTGTCTCCTGTAGCTGCTAATGCTGCTTCTTTTACAGCTTCAGCATAAGTTGGATGTGCATGACTCATTCTAGAAATATCTTCGGCACTTGCTCTATACTCCATAGCAACTACTGCTTCCGCAATAAGATCTGCTACTCTTGCTCCTACCATATGTACTCCAAGAACTTCGTCTGTGGTTTCGTCACTTAATATTTTTACAAATCCGTCGGTATCTCCACTAGCACGAGAACGTCCTAAAGCTCTCATTGGGAATTGTCCCGATTTATATTTTACACCGCTTTCTATCAATTGCTCTTCGGTTTTACCTACACTCGCAACTTCTGGCCAAGTATATACTACTCCAGGAATTAAATTATAATCGATATGTGGTTTTTGACCTGCCAAAGTTTCCGCAACAAATACGCCTTCTTCTTCCGCTTTATGCGCCAACATTGCTCCTTTTATCACATCACCAATAGCGTATATGTTTGAGATGTTAGTTTGTAAATGATCGTTTACTTCTATCTGTCCTCTTTCTGTAATTTTTATACCTGCATTTTCAGCATTCAATCCATCCGTAAATGGTCTACGCCCTACAGATACCAAACAATAATCTCCAGTAAAACTTACCTCTCTATCTTTTTTATCGGTTGCAGTTACAGTTACTTCATTTCCGTTATTTGTAACTCCAGAAACTTTATGCGAAAGGTGAAACTTTACGCCTTGCTTCTTCATCGCTTTCGTCAACTCTTTACTTTGCGCCTTATCCATTGTTGGAATGATACGATCCATAAATTCAATTACAGATACCTCAGCACCTAAACGACGATATACTTGACCTAGTTCTAAACCAATAACTCCTCCACCAATTACTACTAAATGCTTCGGAATTTCTTTTAGTTTTAAGGCTTCCGTAGAAGTAATTACTCTTTCTTTATCTAAGGTAATAAAAGGCAATGTTGAAGGTTTTGATCCTGTAGCAACAATTACATTTTTAGTTTCAATTTCTTCCGAAGTACCATCTTCTTTAGAAATTAAAATATGGGTAGCATCTTTAAAACTTCCTAAACCATTAAGAACTTCTATTTTGTTTTTCTTCATCAAGAAGTCGATTCCACCTGTAGTTTGTTCTACTACTTTATCTTTACGAGCAATCATTTTTTCAAGACTTGCTTTTACTTCACCAGAAATTTCGATTCCGTGTTCTTCAAAATGCTTTACAGCATCTTCATAGTGGTGTGAAGAATCTAATAGCGCCTTACTCGGAATACACCCCACGTTAAGGCAAGTTCCTCCTAGTGTGCTATACTTTTCGATTAAAGCAGTTTTCATTCCTAATTGTGCACAACGAATGGCAGCAACATATCCTCCAGGTCCAGAGCCAATAACAGTAACATCGTATGAATTCATAATCTTATTAATTTTACGGGAGCAAAGATAAAATATTATAAAACGATTTGCGATTTTAGAATGTGAAGATTTTATAAAATTATTTTCCTTTAAAATTAACTAATTTTGTCCCCATGGTAAAAGAGATTCAACTTCGCATTAAACTCAAAGAGGAAAAAATTGAGAATATTTTAATAAAAAAGGCTGCACGTGTTTTAAAAATTGATACTAAAGAGATTACGGGGGTTAAAGTTCTTCGGAAATCTATCGATGCTAGGAAAGAAACTATTATTTTCAATTATAAAGTAGCAGTTTATATTCGACAAAAATTACCAGAATCATCTACATATTCTTTTCCCTATAAAGATGTTTCTTCTGCCAAAGAAATTCATATCATCGGTTTTGGACCAGCTGGAATGTATGCTGCATTGCGCTGTATAGAGCTAGGATTTAAACCTGTGGTTTTAGAACGTGGTAAAAATGTACAAGATCGCCGTAGAGATTTAAAAGCTATTAATCAGGACCATTTTGTAAACGAAGACTCTAATTATTGTTTTGGTGAAGGTGGTGCTGGAACCTATTCTGATGGTAAACTTTACACAAGAAGTTTAAAACGTGGTGACGTAAGAAGAATCTTCGAAAATTTAGTATATCACGGAGCAACAGAGCAAATCTTAATCGATGCGCATCCACATATCGGTACTAATAAATTACCCAAAGTAGTAAAGAACATTCGGGAAACTATTTTAAAACATGGAGGAGAAGTTCATTTTGAAACTCGGGTAACAGATTTTGTCATTAAACAAAATAAACTCTGTGCAATACAATTACAGAATGGAAATGAAATGACGGTAAATAGTGTGATTTTGGCTACAGGACATTCCGCTAGAGATATTTATGAGTTATTGCATAAAAAAGAAATTGCATTAGAAGCTAAATCTTTTGCAATGGGAGTTCGAGTGGAACATCCACAACATATTATAGACTCGATACAATACCATTGTCAAGGAGAACGCGATGAACTTTTACCAGCTGCAGCTTATAGTTTAGTACATCAAGTAAAAGACAGAGGTGTTTATTCTTTTTGTATGTGTCCTGGCGGATTTATTGTCCCTGCTGCAACGGCCAATGGTGAGGTGGTCGTGAATGGCATGTCACCTTCCAAACGTAATAATCCATTTGCCAATTCGGGGATTGTCGTTGAGATTAATGCAGATAGAGATCTTCACAAATATGAGCAACATGGCGTTTTGAAAGGTTTAGAATATCAAAAAGATTTGGAACGATTGGCATTCACTGCTGGTGGACGAAGTCAAGTCGCTCCTGCACAACGATTAACCGATTTTGTTGAGGGTAAATTATCAAATTCATTGAATGATACGTCTTACCAACCAGGCTTAAAATCGGCGCCCTTACATTCATTACTTCCAAAACAAATTGGTGGCCGACTACGTAAAGGCTTTGCTGCATTTGGTGAAAAAATGAAAGGCTATTATACTGCTGAAGCCAATATTGTGGGGGTAGAATCACGTACATCATCCCCGGTGAACATTCCAAGAAATGATAACCTTGAACATCCCGAAGTACAAGGACTGTTTCCTTGTGGCGAAGGTGGCGGTTATCCAGGTGGTATTGTATCTGCAGCAATGGATGGAGAACGCTGTGCCGAAGCTGCCATTGAAATGTTGCAATAACTTTAGAATATTTAGCTCAATCTATAAGTTTGAGGTTGCCAATTTAAATCTCAATTAAGAAAAGATTTTCCTATAAATTTCGTAACTTGAAGTAATTTTTTAATCTAAAAATTACACATTATGGATGATCATATATATAAAAAAATTGAAATTATAGGCACATCTGAAGAATCAAGTGATGATGCCGTACAGAATGCATTGGCAAAAGCTTCAGGATCCATTCAAAACTTAAGATGGTTTGAAGTGGTAGAAACACGAGGCTCTATTGTTGAAGGTGATGTTGGCCGATGGCAAGTGACTATTAAAGTAGGCTTTACAATGAAGAGTTAATTCTGAAATGATTCAAATTGTAACGGCTAATCATAAGTAAACTATTAAGCAATAGCGATAATCTATTATATTGTTATATTTATAACCTAAAGTTATTGTATCTTTGTCCAATTGATTTTTACATATTGGATGATTCGTCCAATATTTTTTTACATTAAAGTCAACGTTTAAACACTATATTGAATTATAACTATGGGAAGACCAGCAACAAAGCCACTAGATTTAAAAGATGGATTTTATATT
>CAJXYJ010000088.1 GCA_913063255.1 uncultured Flavobacteriales bacterium
CTATTTGCAGTTTAAATATTTTTTTATCTTTGCACCCGCCTTATTTACAAGGTGGTTGAGTTAAACAGAGAGTGATAATGAAGGAATTGAAAGAATTTACTATCCCTTTTGTGGGATTGAAATTAGGAGACCATCGGTTTGACTTTAAAATAAGTAAATCGTTCTTTGAGCATTTTGAGTATGAAGAGTTTAATGACGTTGACATTAAATTGGGTGTAATACTGACCAAAAAAAACACAATGCTAGAGTTTGCATTAGCCTTTAATGGCTTTGTAAACGTGAATTGTGACATTACAAATGAACCATTTAATCAAGTTGTTAAAGGGGATTATCATTTTGTAGTTAATTTTGGAGATTCATTTAATAATGAAAACGAAGCTTTATTAATATTGCCTCACGGAAGTTATGAAATAAATATTCAGCAATACATTTATGAATCTATAGTCTTGGCAATACCAACACGAAGAGTTCATCCAGGAATTGAAGACGGTACATTAAAATCTGAAATACTTACTAAACTTGAAGAATTACGCCCTAAGCTTGATGCAAATTTTGAAGAAGGCGAAACAACAGACCCAAGATGGGACGAATTAAAAAAATTATTAACAGACAAATAATATAAGTAATGGCACATCCAAAAAGAAAAATCTCCAGAACAAGAAGAGATAAAAGAAGAACGCATTACAAAGCTACAACACCTCAAATTGCTACAGATCCTACAACAGGAGAAGCTCATTTATATCATAGAGCTCATTGGCATGAAGGGAAATTATACTACCGCGGCCAGATTGTAATCGACGCTGTTGAAGAAGTAGAAGCATAGTAATACTTTTTATAAAGAACAAAAAAACTCCCACAGGTGTGGGAGTTTTTTTGTTTGTCATTAATTTATTTTTAATTGATGACAAAAACAACTACTTTTCGCTTGTTATTGGTGAATTTTTAGTAATTTTCGCCCAGTTTTAAGGGATTTACCCTTATTTGTGAATATAATTCAACTTTATGAGTAAGATCACAGCAGCAATAACAGCTGTAGGGGGCTATGTCCCAGACTATGTTCTCACCAACCAGATTCTGGAAACAATGGTGGATACTAACGATGAATGGATAACATCTCGTACTGGTATAAAAGAACGCAGAATATTAAAAGATAAAGACAAGGGAACTTCCTTTCTCGCCATTGAAGCTGCAAAAGATTTACTTAAAAAAGGAAACATTGATCCTAAAAAGATTGATATGGTCATTTTGGCCACGGCAACTCCAGATATGCCTGTCGCTAGTACAGGAGCTTATGTAGCCACACAGATTGGAGCGGTAAATGCTTTTTCTTATGATCTTTCTGCTGCTTGTTCTAGTTTTCTTTTTGGAATGTCTATAGCAGCTAAATATATTGAATCTGGAAGCTATAAAAAGGTTCTTTTAATAGGAGCTGATAAAATGTCTTCTATTCTTGATTATACAGATAGAACTACTTGTATTATTTTTGGTGATGGCGCTGGCGCAGCACTTTTTGAGCCAAATCATGAAGGATTTGGCGTTCAAGATGAATTCTTAAGATCTGATGGTGACGGAAGGCACTTTTTAAAAATAGATGCTGGAGGTTCTTTATTACCTCCTTCAGAAGAAACCTTAAAGAATAACCAACATGTTGTATTTCAAGATGGGAAAACAGTTTTTAAGTTCGCAGTAACAAAGATGGCAGATGTTTCAGAAAAGATGTTACTACGCAATAATATTTCTGGAGATGACTTACAATGGTTAGTTCCGCATCAAGCAAATAATAGAATTATTGAAGCCACAGCAAGAAGAATGAAAATTCCTGAGGATAAAGTAATGAAAAATATTCATAGATATGGAAATACAACGTCTGCTACGTTACCTTTATGTCTTTATGATTATGAAAAAAAGCTTAAAAAAGGAGATAATTTAGTGTTTGCTTCTTTTGGAGGAGGCTTTACATGGGGTGCCATTTACCTTAAATGGGCATATAATTCCTAGTTAATAATTGATAATTAAAAACCAAGATTATGAATATAAAAGAGATTCAAAACTTAATCAAGTTTGTAGCAAAATCTGGAGCAACCGAAGTTAAGCTCGAGATGAATGATGTAAAAATCACTATTAGAACTGGAGAAGGTCATGCGAAAGGTGAAACTACTATCATTCAACAATTACCAACTATGGGAGCTGTAGCGCCACAAGTAATGGCTCAACCACAAGTTGAAACTGCTTTACCAGCCGAAACAGAAACAACATCTGCTGATGAAGACTCAAAATATATCACAGTAAAATCACCTATCATAGGGACATTCTACAGAAAATCATCACCAGACGTACCTTCATTTGTTGAAGTTGGAGATACTATAAAAGATGGAGATGTGCTTTGTATTATTGAGGCGATGAAACTTTTTAACGAAATTGAAAGTGAAGTCTCAGGTAAAATTGTAAAAGTATTGGTGGATGATGCTACGCCTGTAGAATTTGACCAACCATTATTTTTAGTAGACCCGTCTTAATTTGTAAAATCCCCTTCCGAGTAATAGGAGTAAAAAATTAGTTTTCATATAATTTGGAATTTATTTTTTGACCTTATTTGCTTTTGGGAATGTAATTTCAGAAATTATGTTTAAAAAAATATTAATTGCCAATAGAGGAGAAATAGCATTACGAATTATTCGTACCTGTAGAGAGATGGGAATAAAATCGGTTGCTGTTTATTCTAAAGCAGATGAAGAAAGTCTTCATGTACGTTTTGCAGACGAAGCAGTATGTATAGGACCTGCACCAAGTAGCGAGAGTTATTTAAAAATCCCTAATATTATAGCTGCTGCAGAGATTACCAATGCAGATGCCATACATCCTGGTTATGGATTTTTATCTGAAAACGCCAAGTTTTCAAAATTATGTAAAGAACATAATATTAAATTTATCGGAGCTTCTTCTGATATGATTGATCGTATGGGAGATAAAGCTTCCGCAAAATCTACAATGATTGAAGCAGGAGTGCCTTGTGTTCCTGGTAGTGAAGGAGTAATTCCAGACTTTAAAACTTGTATTAAAGTTGCTAAAAAAACAGGATATCCTGTAATGCTTAAAGCAACTGCTGGTGGTGGTGGAAAAGGAATGAGAGCTGTTTGGAAAGAGGAAGATTTACAAAATGCTTGGGATTCTGCTAGAAACGAAAGTAAAGCTGCTTTTGGGAATGACGATATGTACATTGAAAAGCTTATTGAAGAGCCTAGACATATCGAAATTCAAATTATTGGAGATAGCGAAGGGAACGCATGTCACTTAAGCGAACGAGATTGTTCCATACAAAGACGTCATCAAAAACTTGCCGAAGAAACTCCAAGTCCGTTTATGACCGATAAACTTAGAGAAGACATGGGCTTGGCTGCGGTAAAAGCTGCAGAGTATATAAAATATGAAGGTGCTGGAACGGTGGAGTTTTTAGTAGATAAACATCGCAATTTCTACTTTATGGAAATGAATACTCGTATACAAGTAGAACATCCAATTACCGAACAAGTTATTATAGATTTTGACTTAATAAGAGAGCAAATTAAAGTTGCAGCGGGAATCCCTATCTTAGGTATTAATTATTTTCCAAAACTGCATTCTATAGAATGTAGAATTAACGCAGAAGACCCGTATCATGATTTTAGACCTTGTCCTGGAAAAATAACCGAATTACATTCTCCAGGAGGTCACGGAATACGATTAGACACTCATGTTTATGCAGGATATACGATTCCTCCTAATTATGACTCTATGATAGCTAAGCTTATTACAACTGCTCAAACAAGAGAAGAGGCAATAAGTAAAATGCGAAGAGCTTTAGACGAATTTGTAATTGAAGGAATAAAAACTACCATTCCTTTTCATCGTCAATTAATGGATCATCCAGATTTTATATCTGGTGATTTTACAACTGCCTTTATGGATAGCTTTGAAATGAGTGAACCCGAAGAGGAAGAATAAAATTATTTGAAACTCCGAACTAATAAAGTTCGGAGTTTTTTTTTATTTATATTTTTCATTCAGTGATAGTTCCAAAGGAACTTGTAATTCATCTTGAAAATAAGTATTTTCATTTTTGTGAAGCGGTTTTCTAGGTTTTTATTAAAAATTATACTTTGGTTTATTAGCCTAAGTATTCTTTGGATATTGGTTTACAAATTTGTGCCAGTTCCTTATACTCCATTAATGATTATTAGAAATATGGAGGGAGATGATTCATTCAAATTAAATCATCAATGGAAACCTTTGGATGAGATTTCTGAGGAACTTCAACTCGCAGTAATTTGCTCTGAAGATCAAAACTTTTTAACGCATAATGGTTTCGATGTAAAAGCAATTAAAGAGGCTATGTTAGAAAATGAAGAAGGAAAAAGATTAAGAGGGGGAAGTACTATTTCTCAGCAAACAGCAAAAAATGTTTTTTTATGGCAAGGAAGAAGTTGGCTTCGGAAAGGACTGGAAGCTTGGTTTACGGTAATGATTGAAGTATTTTGGTCTAAAGAACGAATTTTAGAAGTGTATCTAAATAGCATTGAGATGGGAGAAGGAGTGTTTGGTGCAGAAGCAGCATCGAAATATTGGTTTAATAAATCGGCAAAAAATCTAAGTAGAAATCAAGCTTCTGCAATAGCTGCTATATTACCCAACCCTAGAAAATACAAAGCTAATCCAACTTCTAGTTTTATTAATTCTCGAAAGAATTGGATACAAAGGCAAATGAGGAATTTTGGTAGATTCAGTTTTAAATAAATGAAGAATGACAATTTTAGAAATTAAATTCATATTACAGCAACGATGTTCAGATCTAATTTCTGTAAGACTGGATAGTATTCAAAAAACAATAAAAGATATAGAAATATCACTTAAAGAAGAGTCTAAAGGCACTAGTGGGGACAAGCACCATACCGGAAGAGCAATGCTTCAGATTGAAAGAGAAAAGGCAGGAAATCAATTAAGAGAAATTGAAAAGGTAATGCGACAATTAGATAAAGTAAATGTAGAAAACTCTTCAGAAGTTGCAAGATTAGGGAGTGTCGTTGAAACGAACCAAGCTATATTTTTTTTAAGTATTTCTGTTGGGAAACTAGAAGTAAATGATACAATTTATCTAGGCGTTGCTCCTAACTCTCCTATCGGATTAAATCTTTTGGGAAAGAAAAAAGGGGAACAATTTAATTTTAACAGCAGAGTTTATAAAATAGTAGAAGTAGTTTAACTGAAATATTGATTTTTTGTCATTCAGAGTATAGCGAAGAATCTCCTTAGATAAGAAGTTTCTTCGCATTAAATATTAAAAAACTATTTCTTAATCTCAGCACCTACTTTTTCAGGAAGTACTCGATAACCCATATTGTACAGAGTAAATCCAAAAATATCTACATACTGCTCAATTGTTTTACTTACAGGAGTTCCAGCGCCATGACCAGCATCGGTTTCAATTCTAATTAAAACTGGATTATTTCCTCCTTGTTTTTCTTGAAGTTCAGCAGCAAATTTAAAACTATGTGCAGGAACCACCCGATCGTCATGATCTCCAGTGGTAACTAAAGTTGCGGGATATTCAACCCCTTCTTTTACATTATGTACTGGCGAATATCCTTTTAAATATTCAAACATTTCTTTATTGTCATTAGCGGTTCCATAGTCATAAGCCCAACCAGCACCTGCAGTAAAAGTATGGTACCGCAACATATCTAAAACTCCAACAGCAGGTAATGCCACTTTCATTAAATCTGGACGCTGGGTCATAACTGCACCCACTAATAAGCCTCCATTTGATCCTCCACGAATTGCAAGATAATCTTTAGAAGTGTAATTATTATCTATTAAATATTCCGCAGCTGCAATAAAATCATCAAACACATTTTGCTTTTTTAATTGTGTTCCGTCATCGTGCCATTCTTTACCATATTCTCCACCACCTCTAAGATTAGGGACTGCATATACACCGCCTTGTTCCATCCAGACAGTGTTTGTTATGCTAAACCTTGGAGTTAAACTAATATTAAACCCTCCATAGCCATAAAGAATGGTTGGGTTTTTACCATTTAATTTTAAGCCCTTTTTATGGGTGATAATCATTGGAACTTTTGTTCCATCTTTTGAAGTGTAAAAAACCTGTTTGCTTTCAAAGTTATCTGAATTAAAATCGATTTTTGATTTTCTGAATATCTCTGAAACACCTTTATTAGTATTGTATTTATAGATACTACCTGGGGTTACATAGTTTGTAAAAGAATAGTATAATTCGGTTTCCTCTTTTTTTGAACTGAAACCACTAATGGTTCCAATTCCAGGAAGAGTTACATCTCTAACCAGTTTACCATTATAATTGTATTGTTTCACTTTTGAAACAGCATCTACCATATATTCGACAAAGAAATATCCCCCACCAGTAGATGGTCTTAATACATGCTTTGTTTCTGGAATAAAGTCCACCCAATAATCTGAAGTTGGGTTTGAAGCATCAACAGTTACAATTTTTTGATTTGGAGCTTTTAAATTGGTAACGATATAAAGTTTTGTCCCTACATTTTCTATGATATATGAGGAGCTTTCTGTATGCCCCAAAATTGTAATTAATGGACTATTGGGCTTACTTAGGTCCTTGAGAAATAATTTATTTCCTGAAGTAGAAATACTTGCAGTTATGGTTAAGTATCTATTGTCTTCGGAAACATACCCCCCAACATAACGATGTTTTTCTGCTTCAGTTCCTCCAAAAACGAGTACGTCTTCTTTTTGTGAAGTCCCTAGTTTATGATAATATAATTTATGTTGATCTGTTTTTGCGGATAGCTCACTACCTTCAGGTTTATCATAACTTGAATAGTAAAAACCATCGTTTTCTTTCCATGAAACCCCACTAAATTTCACATCGATTAAAGTGTCTTCAATTATTTTTTTGGTTTCAGTATTCATGACCAAAACCTTACGCCAGTCACTTCCTCCTTCAGAAATACTATATGCAGCAACTTTTCCATTTTCTGAAAAACTCAAGCTTCCCAACGAAACAGTTCCATCTTCTTTAAAAGTATTTGGGTCTAGAAACACCTTTGCGGTTTTGGAATCTTCTCCAGTTTTATATCTATAAATTACATATTGGTTTTGGAGTCCGTCATTTTTATAAAAATAAGAATAGTCTCCTTCTTTAAAGGGAGCACCAACTTTTTCATAGTTCCATAATGCCGTTAAACGTTCTTTTAATTCTTCTCTAAAGGGAATTTTATCTAGGTATTCAAAAGTAACTTCATTCTGATTTTCTACCCAAGCTTCTGTTTCTTTACTTCGATCATCTTCTAACCAACGGTAGGGGTCTTTTACATCGGTTCCAAAATAATTAGTTACGGTATCTACTTTTTTTGTTTTTATATAATTCACATTAATGTTTTCGTTAATATGTTGTGCGGATGCTAATAGAGAAAAGACAAATAAAAAGGGCAGGAGTAATTTTTTCATAACTAATGATTTGTCACAAAAATAATGAAAAACAATGGGTTTGTGTACGAATAAATTTACACAATATTTTGTGCTACAAGATGTTCGGCAATCTGAATTGCATTTGTAGCCGCCCCCTTTCTAAGGTTATCACTAACAATCCACATATTTAAGGTGTTTTCTTGGGATTCATCTCTACGAATTCTTCCTACAAACACTTCGTCTTTCCCATTGGCATATATAGGCATTGGGTATGTAAGAGTGTCAGGATTGTCTTGAACGGTTATTCCTGGAGTTTCGTGAAGTATTTTTCGAATATCGATGAGGTCAAAATTATTTTCAAAAGCCACATTTACCGCCTCACTATGTCCTCCTGCTGTTGGAATTCTAACTGCAGTTGCCGTTATAGAAAATGAGGAATCATTTAATATTTTTTGAGGTTCCCGAGCTAATTTCATCTCCTCTTTTGTATAACCATTGGCTTCAAAATCATCGCAATGTGGAAGAGCATTTTTATGTATAGGATAAGGATATGCCATTTCGGAATTAATCCCTTTTATTTCATTTTCTAACTGATTTACAGCCTTAACGCCGGTACCCGAAACCGATTGATAGGTGGAAACCACCACACGTTTCATCTTATATTTTTTATGCAACGGAGCCAAAGCCATGACTAGTTGTATGGTAGAGCAATTAGGGTTTGCAATAATTTTATCTTCAGAAGTTAGGGAGTTTGCATTTATTTCTGGTACTACTAGTTTTTTGGAAGGATCCATTCTCCAAGCCGAAGAGTTATCGATTACCGTAGTTCCTACTTCAGCAAATTTTGGAGCCCATTCTAAGGAAGTATTTCCTCCTGCTGAAAAAATAGCAATATCTGGTTTTTCTAAAACCGCTGTTGAGAGGCCAATAATCGTATGAGGCTTTCCCTTAAAAATAATTTCTTTTCCAACAGATTTTTCAGAGGCAACAGCTAATAATTGAGATACTGGGAAATTACGTTCTTCCAGCATTTTTAGCATAATAGTTCCTACCATTCCAGTAGCTCCAATAACAGCAATTTTCATAGGGGTTAATTTTTTTTCAAAAGTACAGCATACTAACTTAACTTTTCAGAATAAAAAGCTAAAACCTTTTATTAAAATCACCTTCTAATTATAATTCGTTTTACCCTTTGTGAAATTGCCGTGATTAATTCGTAAGAGATAGAATTGTTTTCTTCAGTTAGATTGTCAGCTCTATTAATTTCACCAAAAAGAATTACTTCATCTCCTTCTATACAATCTATATTGGTGACATTGATCATGATCATATCCATACAAACATTACCGATAATAGGAGCTTTTTGATGATTAACATAAACCCACCCTTTTCCATTACCATAAGCCCTGCTAATTCCATCTGCATGACCTATAGGAATCGTTGCAGTTTTTAATAAAGCCTCGCTTTTAAAAGCTCTATTATAACCTACAGATTCTCCTTTATCAACACTATGTATTTGAGAAATCACCGACTTTAAGGTTGCAATTGGAGTTAAACTCTTGTTTTCTTTTTCTGAATTTCCAAAACCATATAAACCAATACCAGTACGAACCATATCAAAATGAGCTTCAGGATAATTAAATATTCCAGAGGTGTTACACATATGTTTCCATGGAGTATAGTTTAATTTCTCGAATAATTTCTCTGTTATTTTGTTGAAGGAATTAATTTGCTTCTTAGAAAATTCTCTTTCAGTTTCATCTTCACTTGCCGCAAGATGAGAAAAAACAGATTTCACTAAAATAGAATTTGTATCAGATATTTCAGAAACGATAAAATCAACATCATTTTTCCAAAATCCCAATCGGTTTAGTCCTGTATTAAATTTAAGATGTACCGGATAATTTCTTTGGTTTTGATTGGAAGCAACAGCAATAAAATGCTTCAGTATGTTTGGACTATATAAATTAGGTTCTAGACAGCGATCTATTAGGGTTTCAAAATTTACGGCTTGAGGGTGAAGAACAATTATGGGTGTTTTTATTCCTGCATCTCTTAATGCAACCCCTTCTTTTACATAAGCTACAGCAAGATAATTCACACCTAAATCAACCAGTTCTTTAGCGATTTCAACTGCGTCACTTCCATAAGCAAAGGCTTTTACAACCCCTAAAATTTTTGTGACCTTACTTGTCTTTGATTTTATGTATTGAAAATTATCTCCCAATGCAGAGAGATTAATTTCTAGAACAGTTTCATTCGCTTTTGGCATTCGCTAGGCTTGCTTTTTTTCTGGAAATTCTTCAGGGTCTTTTACATCCATTTTACTTACTTTTTCTCGAAGCATTGCTTTGTAATAAGCAGCTCTACTTAGCGGTTCATATTCTTCCACTTCCCCTAAAAGCACTAATTCATCACTACTTGCCTTTCTAAAACTATAATTGGCAAGATTTCCTGTTCTAGTACAAACTGCATGTACTTTAGTAACATATTCTGCAGTAGCCATTAAAGCTGGCATGGGACCAAAAGGATTTCCTTTAAAATCCATATCTAACCCAGCAACAATAACACGAACACCTCTATTGGCAAGATCGTTACAAACTTTTACGATTTCATCATCAAAAAATTGAGCCTCATCTATTCCAACAACGTCACAACCATCTGCAAGAATTGGAATATTTGCAGCAGCAGGAACAGGAGTAGAATGAATTTCGTTACTGTCGTGAGAAATTACCGTCTCCTCATGATAGCGAGTATCAATCGCGGGTTTAAATATTTCTACTTTTTGACGAGCAAATTTTGCACGTTTTAATCTTCGGATAAGTTCTTCCGTTTTACCCGAAAACATTGACCCAGAGATGACTTCGATCCATCCAAATTGTTCTTTTTGATTTACAGTATTTTCGAGAAACATAAAATTAATTTAAACTAAAACAGAATTTCTTGACGTTTACATAAAGGTTGTGTAAATTTATAAAAACAAAATAGAAAATTTGCTTTATTTTAATAAGTTATGAAGAAGAAAGTCCTATCACAAATAAATACGCTGGCTAAGAGCATAATTGCATCAGAAAACTTAGATATTGCCCAAACAAAACATGCCCTAATTCATCTATATGAAAAACTTTCTGTAATAGAATTTCTGGAAAACAGTGTAGAAACTAAATTTAATAGATCAGAAAGTCAAGCAATAGATTCGAAAGCCTATCGGGAAAAAAATTGGTTTCAGGATCCAGAACCAGTTCCACAACCGCAACATGAGGATATTTTGGCAGAACCTTTAATGGATAAAATTAAAGATATTGTTGCACAAATGCCTAACGATGCAAAGAAGGTAGATGAATTGCTAAATGAAATTCTTCCAAAGAAAAAAACAGTAAAAAATGATTTGGAGGATTTTGCTGAAAAATTTCAAGAAATGCCTGTTTTTGAAAGAAAACAAAAGGATGAAGAAGTTTCTATTCCTGAAAGTAAATCTGCGATTTTAGAAAAACCAAAATCCTTAAATGACAAACTAAATCTAGGACTCAATATTGGATTAAATGATCGTTTGGCGTTTATTAAACATTTATTTAATAATAGCATCGATGATTATACCCGAGTTTTATCTCAAATTAATTCCATGTCCTCTTTTCAAGAAGCTTCTAGTTTTATCGATGAAAATGTAAAGCCAGATTATAATAATTGGGCAGATAAAAATGAATATGAAGAGCGGTTTATGGAATTGATCGACAAACGATTTAACTAACTTATGGGGAAATTATTTTTAGTTCCTACTCCTATAGGAAACTTGAAAGATATTACTTTTAGGGCGATAGAGGTTTTAAAAGAAGCGGA